>CAMXNV010000053.1 GCA_947245315.1 uncultured Oscillibacter sp.
CATCCTTAAGGCCGCAAGGCCGCCAACGGCTGCGCAGGGCGGCGTCCCCTACAGGGCGTATCCCGATTATAAAATGCGCAAACGGCCACTCCCAAAAAGGCCCGCCCTCTTGACAAGGCGGGTTGGGTTTAGTATAATGCAAGTGGAAGGACGTTGTCGCAAGACGGTCAATCCGGAACTATGCTAACAAAAAGTTAGCCGCTCGGGTAGGGACCGGGCGGCTAACACGCTTTTGTGGTAAGTACGAGCAGTGCCATGGTGAAAAACACCAGGAACCGCAGGACAGCAAATACTTGCTTTTTCCACATCCACGCCACCTCCCCCCGTCTTGGATTTGCATAGGGGTTCAAACGGTGGACTGACCGCCTCCGGGCTGCTCTTGACGGCTGAGCCGTCTAGGGTGGCCCGCCCGTTCGGGAGTATGCGACAACATCCTTCTTTCCAGAGAATACCACGACTGGGAGGGGGTTGTCAATCGCCCTTCCTCTGCCGTGGACGGATAGAAGTCCTTCTAACAACAGGCCGCTGACCCGTGGGTCAGCGGCCTTGCCGTTTTCCTTTTTTATGCAGCGCCTCCAGGGAAAGCTCCCCCGCCAATTTGAACAGCGCGTCCGACAGCACCTGTTCCGTGCTCCGGCCCGCCGTCTGGGCCACCATTTCGTAAAAGCGCGCTGTCTCCGGTGAAAGATTGACTGTGTATCGTGTCATCTTAAATCCCCCCATTTTGTTTTTCTTTAGAAATCTCTGCCGGTCCATCATAACACATCAAATGACCACTGTCAATGTCGTTACGACATTTTAAATCGGTTTATAACTTGTCACAGTCCCTCTAAACTAAGGGAGAGGTGATGTGCTGTGAAGGAAGAGTACGCGGACCGATACAGGAAATTCGGACTGAATGTCGTATATTACCGAAAGGCTTTGCGGGCCACGCAATTGGAGCTGGCGGAGCTGTTGGATATTGAGAGAAGCCACATCAGCGCCATCGAGCTGGGGAAAGTGGGCGTCTCCATGGACCTGATTTTCAAAATGTGCGACGTGTTCCAAATCAGACCCAAAGACCTCTTTGACTTCCGGGAGGACTAAGAACCTGTATTCACAACCGTTGGACACTGTCTGGGCGGGTCTTTTGCCGTCACTCTTCGTTAAATTTTCTTGCCGGGCGTCAGCCCGCCCGCGAAAATTTGCCTCGATTGACAACAAAATCCCTCGCCCATCCAGCGCCCCCCGGTTATGAATACAGGTTCTGAGGGCCAGGCGGCTGACCAACGGTCGGCCGTCTTTTTTTGCGCTCCTACCCACCTTTTTCCAGCGCCCCCTCTTGACAATAACGATATTCGATATTATACTGGAAGCAGTAATAACGATATTCGATATTGGGAGGCGGTCTTGTGGCGCGTGAGAAATTCCAAACCCTGACGGAGCCCATGTTCTACATTCTCCTCTGCCTCCGGGAAACGTGTTGCGGCACCGACGTGATGGCCCGGGTGGCGGAGGTCACCCGGGGCCGGGTCACCGTGGGCCCGGGCACCCTGTACAACCTGCTGGACAGCTTCCTCCAGGCGGGGATGATCCGAGAGACCGGCGTCGCGGGGCGAAAGCGGAGCTACCTCATTACGGACAAGGGCCGGGAGACCCTGGCGGCGGAGTACCGGCGCCTGCTGGCCCTGACGAAGGACTATCAGGCCCTTGTGAAAGGAGAGGATTAGAGATGCGCGAGAGAAGCATTCGGATTGAGACCTTGACCCCCTTTGACTTCCGGGCCGCGGAGGAGCACCTTGCCGCCATGGCCGCCAAGGGCTGGCGGCTGGAGCGGACCGGGCGGCTCTTCTGGACCTACCGGAGGACGGAGCCCGCGAGGATTCACTACTCCGTCACCAGTCCCCCCGCCGCCGGGGAGGACGGCGAAATCGGCGACCGCCTCTTCTTCCAGGACCTGTGCGCCGCCGCGGGCTGGGAGAAGGTAGCGGACTGGGCGGAGATGCAGATCTACGCCAACGCCACCTCCGCCCCCACGCCCCTGGAGACGGACCCCGGCCTCTTCCTGGAGCGAATCCACCGCTCCATGAAAATCACCTACTTAAAATACCAGTGGGGCCAAGTCGTCACCCTCTTCATCCTGCTGATGAGCATGCTGACCACCCTGGTCATGGGGCCCCGGTATTTCTTCCTCAGCAACATCACCATGGGCCTGGCCCTGTCCTCCCTGCTGCTGATCCTGCTCTACGCAGCCGGGTACTACCTCTGGCGCCGCCGGTCCCTCCGCTCCGTGGAGGAGGACGGAGAGCTGGCCCCCATCCCCACATGCACCCGGGTGCTGGACCGCCTGTTCTGGCTCTGGTATCTGCTGGCCTTCTCCATTCCCTTCGTGCTGGAGGCCGCGCTTGCGGGCCCCTCGAAGACGCTGGCCTGGCTCCTGGGTATGGTGCTCTACCTCCATCTGGCCTTTGGGGGCTTCTGCCTGCTGCACGACGGGTTCCTCGCCCGGCGGGAGTTCCCCAGGGAAACCCAGATTGCCGTCACGCTCCTCTGCGTGCTCGCGCTCATCCTGCCCTTCGGGCGGAGGGCCCGCAGCCCTGAGGAGATCAGCAAAATGTTCCTGACCCCGGAGCCGGAAGAGGGGGAGTACCTCTGGGACGGCCAGGTCTGGGACCAGGAGCCCCTGCCCCTGCCCCTGACGGCGGAGGACCTGACCGGGGAGCCCTGGGCCCACGTCCGGCGGAGCATCTACCGGGAGAGCCGCACCCTCCTGGCCTCGGAGACCGTCTTCTCCGAGGCCGCCGCCCAGGAGGACGGGCGGGATCTCTACCTCAACTGCACCATCCTGGACGTGGGGCCCGACTGGACCTATCGGGTTCTCCTGAACAGCCTGCTGGACGTGGGAGAGACGATCCCCTACCGGGCCGAGGACCCGGCCCCCTGGGGCGCGGAGGCGGCCTACCAGCGCTTCCGGGACGGCGAGCCCACCGGGGACTGGCTGGTCTGCTGGCCCGGGAGAATCCTGGACCTCTACCTGGAGGCCCCGGACCTGGAGGAGGCCCAAATCGCCCGGGCCGCCGCCCGGCTGGCCCCGGAGAACGGAGAGGAGGAAGCGCCGTGAACAATACGAAATACCGTTGGAACTCCTACTGCCTCTATGACTACCGGGGCGTGGAGGACCACCTGAGCGCTATGGCCGCCAAGGGCTGGCAGTTGGAGCGGGCGGGAAACACGTTCTGGAAATACCGGCGGGAGGAGCCCGCCCGGGTGCGCTACGCCGTCACCTACAGCGCCGACGCCTCCCAGTTCAACCCCGGCCCCACCCAGGGGCAGCAGTCCCTGGAGGAGCTCTGCGGGGCCGCCGGGTGGACGAAGGTCAGCGACTGGTTCCAGATGCAGATCTTTTCCACCAGGGACCCAAACGCCGTCCCCCTGGAGACCGACGAGACCCTGCGCCTGGCGTGCATCCACCGGGCCATGCGGAAGAACTTCCTGCCCTCCTGCATCGTCATCCTGCTCCTGTCCCTCTGGATGTCCTCCTCCCTTCTCTACTCCCTGATCTCCGGGAACCTATACCGGCTCTTTGAGAACAACTCCCGCCTCTTCTCCGGGACCATGTTCCTGCTGCTGGCGGCCCTGGAGGTCTACACCCTCCAGCACTACTACCGTTGGCGGCGGCGCTCCCTCCGCTCCCTGGAGGAGGGCGGGCCCTGCGCCCCCCTGAGCCCGGGCTACCGTCGGCTCAACATCGTTTTGCTGGTCCTGGTGGCCCTGCTGATGGCGTCCTACCTGCTGCTGGAGGCCTGCACCGGAGGCCGGGGCCGGGCCCTGTTCTACGTGGCGTACCTCGCCCTGTTCGCCCTCCTGGTCTTCCTGGTCCGGCGGACCACGTCCCTCCTCCGGAGGTTCCGGGCCTCCAAGAACCTCAACATCATCCTCACCCTGGCCGTGGACGCCGTCCTGGCCTTCACCCTGGTGGGGAGCCTGGTCTACGGCGCCGTGCGCTTCGACTGGTTCTTCGGCGTGGGCAGCGGGGAGACCTACATCTACCGGAGCCGGGAGTGGGACGCCAATCCCCGGGAGGACCTCCCCCTGACCCTGGCGGAGCTCACCGGGGAGCGCTATGACCACGTCCGCCGCCGGGCGTTTGAGAGCGGGTCCTTCTTCCTCCCCCAGCGGGACTACTCCGAAACGGCCCTGTTCCACGACGGGCCCAAGACCTGCGGCCTGTACTACTCCATATACGAGCCCCGGTTCCCCCGGCTCTACCAGGCAACGCTGAACCAATTCCTGGAGCGTGACACGGACAACGGGCCCATCTACGGAATGGAGATCGCCTATCTCCCCGACGACCCGGCCCCCTGGGGCGCGGAGGCGGCCTATCGCCGCCACATCAACGGCACGCCCATGGCCGACTGGCTTCTGTGCTACCCGGGCCGCCTGGTGGATTTGGACCTGGACGAGGCCCCCACGGAGGCGCAGAAGGAGCTGGTTTTTGAGAGGCTGGGGGCATGAGAATAGGGAGAGGCGTATGCCTCTCCCTGTTTTCCTTCTTACGCTTAGGCCTTGAGAATCCAGTTGTCCCCATTCAGGACCAGCCGGTCGGCGATCATGGCGATGAACTCGGAGTTGGTGGGCTTCCCCTTGGTATTGGAGACGGTGTAGCCGAAGTACTTTTGCAGGGTCTCCAGGTCGCCCCGGTCCCAGGCCACCTCGATGGCGTGGCGGATGGCCCGCTCCACCCGGGAGGGGGTGGTCCCGAAGCGCTTGGCCACGGCGGGATAGAGGACCTTGGTCACCGCGTTGATGACCTCCATGTCGTTTACCGTTATGATAATGGCCTCCCGGAGGTACTGGTAGCCCTTGATATGGGCCGGGACGCCGATCTCGTGGATCACGGAGGTGACGATATTTTTCAGGGCGTAGGCCCGCATCTCCGGGGTGGAGGGCTTTTCAAACACGCCGTGCATCCGGTCCAGCAGGGCCTCCGGCTCGAAGGGCTTGGCCATGTAGTAGCTGACGCCCAGCTTTTCCGCGTCCGACAGGACCTGGTTCCCGCAGAAGGCGGAGGCGATGATGACCTTGGGCATGGGGCCGCCCCGGTCCCGCAGCTTTTGAAGAAGACCCAGGCCGTCCAGCCCGGGCAGGGCCACGTCTATCACCAGAAGATCGGGGTTCCGGGTCTCCAGCAGATCTAAAGCCACCCGGCCGTCCCCGGCGGAGCCCAGCACGGTAAATTCACCGTCCTGCTCGATTGTCTCCTGCAGCATTGTGCGGAATTCTTCGCTGGCGTCCGCCAGAAACACGGTTCTTTGATTTTCCATGATGATTCCCTTTCCTTCATGATTGGCTGTCCGAGCGCGCTGACGCTCTCAGCGCCTTTTCTATAAAATAGCATAAATTTCCAGATTTTTCAAGATGGGATTACAAAAAAACAGAAGTTTTCTTCGACATTTTTTTCAAAATACAGCAAAAACCCCATATATTGTGCCTTTTTTGTTTTTTCTGAGGAGTTTCTACCAACTCCCCCATGTCGGAAAAAGTCGAACTTTGTCGCTTTCTCTCTCAGGGAGGGAGCGCGCAAAAAATTACCCGTGCGCCCGGACCCCCGGGAGGGCCCTCCGGCCGTTCCGCGGTCCCCTCCCCCGCCCCGCCGGTCTCTCCGGCTCCGGAGGGAACGGTCCCCCCGCCGGGGCCCCCGGAGAGGGGCGGGAGAAGAATGCGCTATATGCCCTCATGTTGGATTTCTGCCAGGAGAAGTTCCCGGGGCGGGCCGCCGGGAGCCCTCCCTGGAATTTTTCCGCTTTCCCTCCGGGGCCAAATATGCTATGATGGTCTGGAAAAGGAGGGAGCCCTATGGATTTGCTTGCCCAGCTGCGGGCCTACCGGCCCTGGAACCCCCAGGAGGAACGGGACCGGGCGGAGCTGCTCCGCCGCCTGGAGAGCGGCGAGGCGCTCTATGGCCGGGAAAATACCTCCGCCCACCTGACGGCCTCCGCCTGGGTGGTGAGCCCCTGCCGGACCAGGGTGCTGATGGCCTATCACAATCTCTATCGCTCCTGGTCCTGGCTGGGGGGCCACGCCGACGGGGAGCGGGACCTGCTGTCCGTGGCCCTCCGGGAGGTCCGGGAGGAGAGCGGCCTGACGGCCCGGCCCCTGTCGCGGGAGCCCTACTCCCTGGAAATCCTGACGGTGGACGGCCACGAGAAGCGGGGACAGTATGTCTCCTCCCACCTCCATTTAAACCTGACCTTCCTCCTGGAGGGGGACCCGAGCGCCCCGGTGCGCTGCAAGCCCGACGAGAACAGCCGGGTGGGCTGGTTCGGCCTGGAGGAGGCCGTGGCCGCCTCCACGGAGCCCTGGTTCCGGGAGCGAATCTATACCAAGCTCAACGCCAAGCTGGGGGCCTTCCCGCCCCGGGAGGGCTGAGGGGTGGAGCGCTGGGAGCGTTTGAAGCCCGGGGGGCTCCGGTTCGTCTGGACCGAGGGGCAGTTCCCCCCGGGGCTGGACAGCTTCCTGCTGTCCTCCCTGCCCAGGCTCAAGCCGGGCCTCCGGGTCTGCGACCTGGGGTGCGGCACGGGGCTGCTGTCCCTGCTGCTCCTCCAGCGCCAGCCGGAGCTGCGGGTCACCGGCCTGGACATCCAGCCGGAGGCCGTCCGCCTGGCCGGCCTGGCCGCCGGGGAAAACGGCCTGGAGGACCGGCTCCGCTTTTGCCTGGGGGACCTGCGGGAGCCCGTGCTGCCCGCCGGGGCGTATGACCTGGTGATCTGCAACCCGCCCTACTATCCCCCCGGCAGCGGCCCCCTGCCCCGGGAGGAGGCCCGCCGGGCCGCCCGGACGGAGTGGGCCTGCACCCTGGAGGACGTCTGCCGGGCGGCGGCCCGGCTGCTGCGCTGGGGCGGGGCCCTGTGCCTGGTCCACAAGCCGAAGCGGCTGACGGACCTCCTCTGTACCCTGCGGGGGACGGGCCTGGAGCCCAAGCGCCTCCGCTTGGTATCCCCCCGCCCGGAGGCGGCCCCCTCCCTCCTCCTGCTGGAGGCCCGCCGGGGCGGGAGGCCGGGCCTGGCCCTGGAGCCCCCCTTGCTTCTGGAGGCCCCGGGGGGAGGGCCCTCGGCGGAGCTGGACCGGATTTACTTTCGGTCCTGAAATCTGTTCGGATTGATGACGGGAATTCCAAAAGCAAAATCCGCCTCCGGCGGCGGGCGCGTCCCCGCCGGACCGGCGGAGAGAGGAGCCAACCATGAGCGGAACGCTGTACCTGGTCGCCACCCCCATCGGCAACCTGGGGGACCTCTCCCCCAGGGCCCTGGAGACCCTGGGGGCCGTGGACTTCATCGCGGCGGAGGACACCCGGGTGTCCCTCAAGCTGCTGAATCACTTCCAAATTAAAAAGCCCCTGGTGAGCGACCACGCGCACAACCACGTCACCGCCGGACCGGCGGTGCTGGCCCGGCTGCTGGCGGGGGAGAGCTGCGCCCTGGTCACCGACGCCGGGACCCCCGCCGTTTCGGACCCCGGGGAGGACCTGGTGCGCCTCTGCGCGGAGAACGGCGTGCCCGTCCTGTCCATCCCCGGGTGCTGCGCCGCCGTCAACGCCCTGGCGGTCAGCGGCCTGCCCACGGGGCGCTTCACCTTTGAGGGCTTCTTGTCCGTGGCCAAGAAAAGCCGCTGGGAGCACCTGGAGAGCCTGAAAAACGAGACCCGGACCATGCTCTTCCACGAGGCCCCCCACAAGCTCCGGACCACCCTGGCGGACCTGGCCCAGGCCTTTGGCCCGGACCGGCGGATCGCCCTCTGCCGGGAGCTGACCAAGCTCCACGAGGAGACCCGCCGCTGCACCCTGGGGGAGGCCGTCGCCTATTACGCGGAGAACGCCCCCCGGGGGGAGTACGTCCTGGTGGTGGAGGGCGCCCGCCCGGCGGCCGCCTCCGCCGTCACCCTGGAGGAGGGGACCGCCCAGGTGCTGGCCCTTCTGGACGGCGGCGTCCGATTGAAGGAGGCGGCCAAGGAGGTGGCGGAGCACACCGGCCTCTCCAAAAATGAGCTGTACGCCGCGGCGCTGGAGCGGAGAAAATAACGAACGAGACACGCTTGAGGAGCTTGGGATTCTGGATGGGGGCCTGTCCTCCATTCGGGAGGTGGTCCCGGCTCCTCATTTTTTGCGGGGAATTCTCCCTAATTTTAAAACAGGCGCTAGTATAATTTGCCTTTCCCCCGTCCATACTTCCCTCAGACTTATGTATGAGGGAGGAACTCTTGCATGGAAAACAAACTGAAATCTGTCCTCAGCGGCACGGGCTTTTACGTCCTGCTGGCCCTCTGCCTCCTGGTGGCGGGCGTGAGCGGCTACTTCCTGCTCTTCTCCGGGGACGAGGCCGAGGAGGCCCCGCCTCCGGCAGCGGTCAGCGCCCCGGTGGAGGACCTGTATGTCCCCGAGCCCATGGAGACGGAGGAGCCGCCGGTGGAGACCGCCGCCCCGGCGCCGGTGGAGGTGGAGATCGTGCCCCCCATGCCGGAAGTGGAGGTGGACGACACGCCGGTCATGGCCCAGGCGCCCCAGCTGACCGTCTCGCCCCTGAACGGCGAGGTGCTGACGGCCTTCTCCATGGACCAGCTGGTCTACAGCCCCACGCTGGCGGACTGGCGGACCCATGACGGCGTGGACATCTCGGCCAAGCCGGGGACCACGGTGCTGGCGGCCACCGCCGGGACGGTGGCCTCGGTGGAGGACGACCCGCTGATGGGAACCACGGTGGTCATTGACCACGAGGACGGGTACACCACCACCTATGCCAATCTCCAGACCACCCCCACGGTGGAGCCGGGGGACCTGGTCACCGCCGGGCAGATCATCGGCGCGGTGGGGACCACGGCGGCGGCCGAGGCCGCCCAGAGCCCCCACCTGCACTTCTCCGTCGCCCGGGACGGGGAGGCCGTGGATCCGGATGAGTTTTTGAACCGCTGAGGTCTGAATAAAGGGAAGCGCTTTGCTAGGGGCCTGTGGGCCGGAAGCAGGAACGGGGCGGGGCCTAGTGGTCCCGCCCCGTTCCCTGGGGCCCGCCGGCCCGCTCCATTTCGTACTTTTTCGACAGAATATTACGTTTTGTACTTACCTCTGTCCCTTGTCGTAGGGCACGCCCTCCGCCTTGGGGGCGCGGGACTTCTTGGACGTAAAGGCCAGCACCACCAGGGAGATGATATACGGCAGCATGTTGTACATAGCCGCGGGAATCTCCAGGTTTTTCAGGAAGTCAAACCCGGAGTACACGTTGCCCAGGGCCCGGCAGAAGCCGAAGAGCAGCGCCGCCAGGGCGATGCGGGTGGGCTTCCACTGGCCGAAGATCATGACCGCCAGGGCCAGGAAGCCGAAGCCCGCCACGCCGTTTTCAAACTTCCACTCGCTGACGCCCGCCGTGATGTACACGATGCCGCCCAGGCCGCCCAGCAGCCCGGAGATCAGCACGCCCGCGTAGCGCATTCTGTAGACGTTGATGCCCACGCTGTCCGCCGCCTGGGGGTGCTCGCCGCAGGCCATGAGCCGCAGGCCGAAGCGGGTCTTGTACAGGGAGACGTAGGACCCCACGAGGGCCAGGGCCGCCAGCAGCATGAACCAGTTGAACTCAAAGCTCCCGATGTTCACCAGGAAGGCTTTTTTCGCATTGATGTACTGGATGGTCGAGGACACATTGTCCACGCTCTCCGCCGTGTTCATGGCCTTGACAAAGACCGTGGCCGCCGCGGTGCCCAGGAGGTTCATGGCCGTGCCCACCAGGGTCTGGTCCGCCTTGAAGTTGATGGCGGCCACCGCCAGGAGCAGGGAGTAGGCCATGCCCAGCAGGATGGCGGCCAGCACCACCAGCAGGATCATGCCGAAGGCCGGGGTGCTCTCCGGGAGGAACTTCATCATCAGCGCGCCGCCCAGGGCGCCCATGACCATGATGCCCTCCAGGCCGATGTTGATGACGCCGGAGTGCTCGGAGAAGCAGCCCCCCAGGGCCACCAGCAGCAGCACCGACGCGAAAATCAGCGTATATTGCAGCAGAAGGATCATTTCCCGTCGCCTCCTTTCCCGGCAGCCGCCTGTCTCTTCTCGTCCCGGCGGTCCAGCCAGCGGTTCAGCGCGATCTTAAAGAAGAGGACGAAGGCGCAGAGGTAGATAATCAGGGCGGAGATGACGTCGGAAATCTGGGAGGAGTACATGGTCTTGTCCACGTAGGCTCCGCCGTTGGTGATGTGCTGAATGAAGTAGGAGGAGAAGATGGCCCCGATGGGGTTCAAGCCCCCCAGGAAGGCGGCGGCGATGCCGTTGAAGCCCATGGCGGGGACTGCGGACTGGGTACACTGCCACTGCTCGAAGCCCGAGAGGAACAGCATGGCCGCGCCCATGCCCGCCAGGCCGCCGGCGATGGCCATGGTGAGGATCAGGTTCTTCCGCTCCCGCATGCCGCAGTATTTGGCGGCGTACTTGTTGCAGCCCGTGGCTTTCAGCTCGTAGCCCAGCTTGGTCTTCTCCAGCAGGACCCAGACCAGCACCGCCGTCACGATGGCCAGGGGAATGGCCAGGCCCACGTACTGGTTCTTGTTGAACAGCCCTCCCAGGCCCAGGGAGGGGAGCAGGGCCCCCTCGTTGGTGCTGGAGAGGGTGTAGGTATAGGGGCTGGTCTCCTCCTTCACCTTGGTCAGCAGCATGTTCACGGAGTACAGGCTGATCCAGTTCAGCATGATGCAGGAGATGACCTCGTTGACGTTGCAATAGGATTTCAGCACGCCGGAGACGGCCCCCAGGGCGGCCCCCGCCAGGACGGCGGCGATGAGGCACAGGAACCAGGGGAGCTTCAGCCCCAGGGCGCAGTACAGGGCCGCGCCGGTGCCCACAACGTACTGGCCCGCCGCGCCGATGTTGAACAGGCCCACCTTATAGGCGAAGAGCACCGACAGGCTGCACATCAGCAGGGGCGCGGTCTTCACCAGGGTGCTGCCGAAGTACCGGAGCTGGGACGCGGGCTTGGAGTAGGTCATGAAGTTCTCCACGATGGCCAGGATGGCCCCATTGGCCCCGGCGGGGTTGATCATCATCAAAATGACGTAGCCCAGCAGCAGGCCCAGCAGGATGCACAGCAGGGACCCCAGCAGGGTCTGGACCGCGCCGTTGCGCAGCAGGGAGGTCTTTTCTTTTTTCATGCCTTACGCCCCCTTCTTCTTCGCGCCGGCCATGTAGAGGCCCAGCTCTTCCACCGTGACGTCCTTGGGGTCGAACTCGCCCACGATCTCGCCCTCGTACATGACGAGAATCCGGTCGGAGACGTTCATGACCTCGTCCAACTCCAGGCTGACCAGCAGCACGCCCTTCCCGGCGTCCCGCTGGGCCACGATCTGCTTGTGGATGT
>CAMXNV010000054.1 GCA_947245315.1 uncultured Oscillibacter sp.
CCTCGAACTCGTGCCGCGCCCGGATGGTCACCCGGCCCCGGCCGGTGGCGTAGGCCGCCCGGATGCCGGAGCGGCCCATGATGATGCCCCGCGTTGGGAAATCCGGGCCCTCCATGTGCTGCATCAAATCCGTCAGGGTGGCCTCGGGGTCGTCCAGCACGCAGATGACGGCCCCCACCACCTCCCGGAGGTTGTGGGGCGGGATGTTGGTGGCCATGCCCACGGCGATGCCGCTGGACCCGTTCACCAGCAGGTTGGGGAACCGGGAGGGCAGCACCTTGGGCTCCTTCCGGGTCTCGTCAAAGTTGGGGTCCCAGTCCACGGTGTCCTTCTCGATCTCCCGGAGCATCTCCTCGGAGATTCTGGCAAGCCTCGCCTCGGTGTATCGGTAGGCCGCCGGGGGGTCGCCGTCCACGGAGCCGAAGTTGCCGTGGCCGTCCACCAGCATGTAGCGCATGGAGAAGTCCTGAGCCAGGCGGACCAGGGCGTCATAGACGCTTTGGTCCCCGTGGGGGTGGTAGCGGCCCAGCACGTCGCCCACGGCGGTGGCGCACTTCCGGAAGGCCTTGTCGTGGGTCAGGCCGTCCTCATACATCGCGTAGAGGATGCGCCGGTGAACGGGCTTGAGCCCGTCCCGCACGTCGGGCAGGGCCCGGCCCACGATGACGCTCATGGCATAGTCGATATAGGACTTTTCCATCTCCGGCACCAGGGGAGATTCTACTATTTTCTGGTCCGGAAATCGGATTTCCTCGGGGTCGTATTGGGGTTTCTTACTCATTGATCGTTTCCTAGCCTTTCGTCAAATCAGGTCTCATACACAAGGTGGCACGAATCCAGTCCGCCGTCGGCCTCCCCGGCCAAACGAGCACTTGCCGCCCAGAGATTGTGCCACGGAATATCAACCGGGTCAGGACAGCCGGAGGCGTATTCCGACGCGGGGATTTCCAGATTCTCTCTCGTCTCAATCTCAAAGACATAGGTCTCTCCCACTTCCAACTGTTCCGTCAACTTTTCAGTACACAGGAAAAACGGCGTGCTTTGAAACAGGCTGACCACCGCCATCTCCGGCACATCATAATCAAGCAGGGCCCGCACCGTGGCCGTAAAGCTGCCCTTCAGGGTCACCGTCATCGTATCGGTGCTGTCCCGCAGCTCCTGGAGCTTCGCCTGTGTCTCTTGCAGCTCTTCCTGGAGGGCGTCCCGCTCCCGGACCGCCGCGTCGTAGTCCTCCTTCGAGACGCCGCCGCAGCCCGTCAGCAGCAGGATCAACAGCAAAAGCATAATTCCAATTCGTCTCATGACTTTCTCCTCTCACCAAGTCTCTTTCAGCCAGTCCATGCCCGGGTAGGGCTCCAGGGTGTGGATATACCACTCCACGCACTTGGCCGCCAGCTCCCGGTCCTTCATCGTACATTTCATAGGGAACACAGACTGCCCGTCACTGGGCTCAATGGGGGCCTCCTCCTCAGAATCCAAATACTCCGGATTGAAGCAGGCCCAGGCGGTTCCGGTCTCTCCATACCAGATTTGCAGGAAAATCAAATCCGGAGAGGACTCCAGCAGCAAATAGCCTTCCTCGTTGTACTCATCAAGGGACAGCTCCAAACTGAGGCATTCCCCGGTGCGGACCCGTTCCACCACACCCCGGATCAACTCCTCCGAAAGCCCCTCGCCTTTCTGCCGTTCCAATTCTCCCTCTCTGAGATACCGGACCTTCACGCCCTCCGGCATCGCCGGCACTTCTCTTCTCGCAACAATCTCTTCCATATAAAAGTTCCTAACTCCTACTTCCTAACTCCTAACTCCTCACTGAATCAGTAGTCTAGGTTCACAACATACTTGGCATTCTTCTCAATAAACTCCTTCCGGGGCTCCACCTTCTCCCCCATGAGGATGGTAAAGGTCTCATCCGCCTTCACCGCGTCATCCAGGGTAATCCGCCGCAGGGTTCTAGTGGCCGGGTCCATAGTGGTCTCCCAGAGCTCGTGGGGGTTCATCTCGCCCAGGCCCTTAAAGCGGCTGATGTCCACCTTGGCATTGGGGTTCCCCGCCCGGAGCTCTGCGGAAATCCGGTCCCGCTCCGGCTCGTCGTAAGCAACTCTCGTGGTCTTGCCCCGGGTGAGCTTGAACAGCGGGGGCACGGCGGAGTACACATAGCCCTGCTCAATCAAAGGCCGCATGAAGCGGAAGAAGAAAGTCAGCAGCAAAGTCCGGATATGACTCCCGTCCACGTCCGCATCCGCCATAATGATGACCTTGTGATACCGGAGCTTGTTTGCGTCAAACTCGTCTCCGATGCCCGCCCCCAGGGCCGTGATGACGGGCTGGAGCTTGTCGTTTCCATAGACCTTGTCCGCCCGGGCCTTCTCCACGTTCAGCATCTTGCCCCACAGCGGCAGGATGGCCTGGAAGCGGGAGTCCCGCCCCTGGGTGGCGGAGCCTCCGGCGGAGTCGCCCTCGACGATATAGATTTCGGTGAGCTCGGGATTGTTCTCGTTGCAGTCCCGGAGCTTGTCCGGCATGGCCGCGCCCCCCAGGGCGGTCTTCCGGCGGATGGACTCCCGGGCCTTTTTCGCCGCCTCTCTGGCGCGGCTGGCGGTGAGGGCCTTGTCCAGGATCATCCGGCCCACCTGGGGGTTCTCCTCCAGGAAGGTGTCCAGCTTGTCCGCCACAATGTTGTTCACCAGGGTGCGGATTTCGGAGTTGCCCAGCTTGGCCTTGGTCTGGCCCTCGAACTGGGCGTCGGTGAGCTTCACGGAGATGACGCAGGTGAGGCCCTCCCGGCAGTCCTCGCCGGAGACCTTTTCGTCGTCCTTGAGCATTTTGATTTTTTTGCCGTAGTTGTTCAGAACCGTAGTCAGGGCCCGCTTAAAACCCTCCTCGTGCATACCCCCCTCCGGGGTGTGGACGTTGTTCGCGAAGGACAGGATGGTCTCGCTGTATCCGTCGTTGTACTGGAGGGCCACCTCGGCCATGGAGTCCTCCCGCTGGCCGGACATATAGATGACTCCCGGATGGAGGGCGTCCTTGCTCTTGTTGAGCCAGGTGACGAACTCCCGGATGCCCCCCTCGTAGCACATGGAATCCTGCTGCTCCTTCCCGGGGCGGAGGTCCACGGTGTTGATCCGGAGGCCCGCGTTCAGGAAAGCCTCCTCCCGCATGCGGGTGTGGAGGGTGTCGTAGTTATAGACCGTGTCCTCGAACATCTCCGGGTCCGGCTTGAAGGTGACGGTGGTGCCGGTCCGGTCCGTCTTGCCCACCACGGTCATCTCCTGGGTGATCTGGCCCCGGGAGAATTTCATCTCATAGATTTCGCCGTTCTTATGGACCTGGACCGTCAGCCACTCGGAGAGGGCGTTGACCACCGAGGCGCCCACGCCGTGGAGGCCGCCGGAGACCTTGTAGCCCCCGCCGCCGAACTTGCCCCCGGCGTGGAGGATGGTATAAACCACCTCCAGGGCGGGCTTGCCGGTCTGGGCCTGGATGTCCACGGGGATGCCCCGGCCGTTGTCCACGACGGTGATGGTATCCCCCTCGTTGATCTGGACCAGGATTTCCGTGCAGAAGCCCGCCAGGGCCTCGTCGATGGCATTGTCCACGATCTCGTAAACCAGATGGTGAAGGCCCGAGGAGGAGGTAGAGCCGATATACATGCCGGGCCGCTTCCGCACGGCCTCCAGGCCCTCCAGGACCTGAATTTCCGACGCGTCGTATTCGTTTCCCGCGTCCACGGCGGTGGAATTTAAGATTTCATTGTCTGCCATAAAACTTTCTCCTTTGCCGTTCTTTTTCTTATAAGAAAAAGAACCAAAAAGAATTTTCGTCTCGCTCTGTCGTGCGGCGCTTCCGTCAGTCTGCCGCACGGCAACCGAGAACTGCTTTTCCTTACATTTTTTAGAGCGGAAAAAGCCGGGTTGGAGGGGTGGAGCCTTCCAGCCTGCCTTCCTCCGCTCTGAATGCACGTTACAATAAATGGAATACCCAAATCACAAGCCGCATAGGATGTCCCATCACGGCTTCCTCCTCCGTGCCAGCATCCGGCAAACCGCCCAGCCCAAAAGCGCGCCCAGCAGGGCGTAGAACGCCGCCATGCTGAACACCAGCACATAGAGGCCAAAGTTGCTGTGAACCAGCGGGTTTTCATGGATCAGCGGAATAAAGACCTTTCTCTGGTCCACCAGGTGGTCCAGCACATCCAACAGATACATCAAGGCAAGGGGAACCAGCATCAGCACGGCGCACAGCACCGGAACCCGGGAGGCCCTCTTCCGCCTATAGAGCCGGAACCCCTGCACCACCGCCCCCAGCAGCAGGAACCCCGCCGCCAGCGCCGTGGCCATGGGGCTGATGTCGAAGCAGAGGATGGGATAGGCGTAGATGGACAGCAGATTTCTCAGGCTGTGCCAAAGGACCGTCAGAACTCTCATCGCGCGCCTCCTCTCTCACTCCAGCCGTCCGCTCTCCGCCCGCTTCCGCAGGGCGGCGGGGCTCAGCTGGCTCAGATAGACGATCTGCTCATGATACGGGTGGTCACAGACGACAAAGGACCTGGGCAGGTCCCCGGAAACGTCCAGCACCACGCCCTCCTTCTCGGCGGCGGCCAGGTAGTCCCGGGTTCGCTTCTCATAGCTGCATTTGTCCAGGTCGAAGATGCCGATGATCCGGCGCTGGGGAATGATCTCGTTTTGTCCAAGGTGCAGATACACGATTACTCCCCGTCCTTCCATAAGCCGTCCCGCAGCCAGGCAAACCAGCGGCGGTGGACCTCGTTCTTCCGGGCCCGTTCGTTGTTCCAATTCTCATAGCTGCCCCGCTTGGAAGCGTAGACCTTGTAATACTCCGCTTCGTCTTCCTCTGGCTTCATCTGGAGGTAAAAGATTCGCTTCCCGTCTCTCCAGCCCAGAAATACCTCATGCCCGCCCTCATAAAAGAGGGCGCTGACGTTCAGGGACTCCGCGCTCTCCGCGTCCAGATACTTCCCCGCCGCCTCCGCCACGCCCGGCTCCTCCCAGGCGTACACATCTCCGTTTTCCCTGCTCTCCACAAGCGCCTGGACAGAAGGGACCGCCAGCAGCTCCGCCATCAGAGCTTTATCTTCCTCCGTGATGACAACCTCCGGCGTCCGGCGAAGAATCTTCTCCGTGTCCGTAGAGGTGACGGAAAGCTCGTCGCAGGGATAGCGGAGTTCCATGCAGACCTCCAGCCCCAGCAGGACCAGCAGCAGAACGATCAGAATTCTCTTACCGATTCTCTTCCAATCCATCATGAAATGCTTCCCTCCCCCACGTGGAATACCTTTCACCCCACAAGCCAGGAGAACCAGAAGTGATGGACCCAGAGCTGCTGGACCTCCCGGTTGCCCCGATTCTCATATAAGAACCTGGTCCCAAGAAAGCTCCGCCGGGCGTACATCTTAAAATACTCCGCCCCCTGGTCTCTCTCTACCCGCGTCAGCACCGTCTGCTCTTTTTCAGACGGCCGCAGCGTCAGAACCAGCTCCGGCGTTCCGTTCCCCGGCAGCACGGACAGGGCGCAGGAGTCGAAGCCCCCCAGCGCCTCCGACAGCGCCGGGTCCTCCGGGGAGCTGGGAAAGAGGTCCTTCCCCTCTCCCCCCTCCAGAGCCTCCTCCACCGACGGCAGTCCGGCCAGGGTCTCCAGCAGGGTCTGCTCCTCCTGGGTGATGGCGGCGGCGGGGGTCCGGCGGAGGATCGCCTCCGTGTTATGCGAGACCTCGTTGACCATGATGTCCCCCAGGTGGGCCAGCTCCAGACAGGCCAGCACCCCCAGCAGCACCAGGACCAGCCGCAGGACAATCTGCTTTTTCTTGCTCATACCGTCCTCCTTTGTTTCACGTGAAACAGTGGCGGTTTCAGGAGTTTTTGAACGTTTTGTAAAACATTTCCCGTTCTCACAATTCAAAATTCACTGCCGGATGGTCCCCCGCTCCACGTGGAAAACCTTACCCCCCAGGAGAGAGGGAAGCCGGTCCTCCTCGCAGCAGGTGATAAAGACCTGCCCCCCGGCGATGCGGTTCAGCACGAACTCCTGCCGCCGGGGGTCCAGCTCGCTGAGCACGTCGTCCAGCAGCAGCACCGGGTACTCCCCCGCCGCGTTTTTGTAAATCTCCCGCTCCGCCAGCTTCAAGGCCAGGGCCGCCGTCCGGGTCTGTCCCTGGGAGGAATAGGTCTTGGCCTCTCTCCCGTCGATGGTCACCAGCAGGTCGTCCTTATGGGGCCCGGAAAGGCACAGCCGGGAGGCCAGCTCCGCCTCCCGGTGGGCGGCCATGTGAGTCCGCAGCTCCTCCGCCAGGCGGCCCGGCTCCCCGCCGGGGTCCTGGACCGAGGAGACGGTCTGATAGCGTATTTCTAAATGCTCCCGTCCGCCGGAGCACTCCCGATGGTGTACCGCCGCGTACTCCCCCAGCCGGAGGCAGAAGCGGTGCCGGTAGTGAATCAGGGCCGCGCCCAGGCGGATCATCTGCTCGTTGAACTCCGGCAGGGCGGCCAGCAGGTCCGGCCGCTCGCCAAAGTCCCGAAGTATCCGGGTCTTCTGCTCCCGGGCCCGCTCGTAGCCCGCCAGGGCGGCAGCGTACCGGGGCCGGAGCTGGCAGAGGGCCGTGTCCATGAAGCGCCGCCGGGCGGCGGCCCCCTCCCGGATGAGATAGAGGTCCTCGGGCTGGAAGAGCACCGTGTGGTACACGTCCCCCAGGGCAGCCCCGGTTTTCAGGGGCACCTGGTTCACCAGCAGCCTGCGCCGCCGCCCCCGGAAGAGGTCCGCCTGGACGCGGAAGCTCCTTCCCCTGGACCGGACCAGGGCCAGCAGCCGGGCGGATTCCGCCTCGAAGCCCAGCATCTCCCGGTCCGTCCGGGCTCTGGGAGACCGGCCCCGGGAGAGGTAGACGATGGCCTCCAGGAGGTTCGTCTTCCCTTGGGCATTCTCCCCGCAGATGACGTTGCACCGGGGATCGAAGTCCGCGGCCTGGCGGACGTAATTCCGGAAGCCCTCCAGCTCCAGGCGCTCAAGCTCCATAGCGGACGCCCAGGCGCTGCCCAGCGAAGCTCACTTCGTCTCCCGGCCGGAGCTTCTTCCCCCGCTGGAGGCAGGTCTCCCCGTTCACCAGGGCTTCTCCGGCCTGGATGCGCTCCTTGGCCTCCCCGCCGGTCTCCACGAGGCCCGCCAGCTTCAAAAGGTCCTGGAGCTTGATGAACTCGGTGGTAATGGCAATTTCTCTCATAGCGTATCCTCTGCTGTCAATCCGCGTTTTTCAGCCGCACCGGCAGCACCATGTAGAGGAAGTTGTCCTTCCCGTCCGTGGGCACCAGGATGGCCGGGGAGACGCTGGTGTTCAGCTCCAGGCGCACCGTGTCCGCCGGGGCGTAGCGAAGGGCCTCCATCAGATAGCGGTTGTTGAAGCCGATTTCCAAATCCTCGCCGTCGCCCTCGATGGGGCAGATGTCCCGGGCCTCGCCGTTGCCCGTCTTGGCGGAGAGGAGGACCTTCCCCGCCTCGAAGCGGCAGCGGACCGGGCTTTTCAGCTTGTCCGAGATCACCACGGACACCCGGTCAATGCTGTTGATAAGGGCCTTGGCGTCCACGGTGACCTGGATGGGGTTCTTCCTGGGGATGGCGTTCCGGTAGTCCAGGAACTCGCCCTCCAGGCGGCGGCAGATCAGTTCCACGTCGCCCACCGTAAAGAGAATGTGGCGCTTGCCCAGGGTGATCTCCGCCAGGTCCTCCACATCGCCGCAGATGCCCTTGACCTCGTTCAGGGCGGAGCCCGGGGCCACGAAGGAGAAGGCGCCCCCCTCTAATTTCTCCAGGGGCTCCTTCCGCACCGCCAGGCGGAAGCCGTCCACGGCGGCCATGGTCAGGCCCCCCTCCCCGATCTCGAAGAGGGCCCCCGTGTGAACGGGGCGGCTCTCGTTGGTGGAGACGGCAAAGGCCACCTCCTCAATCATGGCCCGGAGGACCTTTCTCTGGATGGACACGGCATACTCGTCCTCCACCTCCGGGAGGTCCGGGTAGTCCGCCGCCGAGAGGCCGGGAATCTCAAAGTCCGCGTCCCCGCAGCGGAGACGGACCTGCTGCCGCTCCCCGGCGGTGAAGGTGACGGCGTCGTCGGGCATGCGGCGGACGATGTCCCCGAAGAGCCGGGCGTTCAGCACCAGGTCCCCGGCCTCCTCCACGGCGGCGGACACCTTGGCCCGAATGCCGGTCTGCATGTTGTAGCCGGAGACGGTGAGCCCGTCCTCCCCGGCGTGGAGGAGCAGGCCCTCCAGGGCGGGAATGGAGCTCTTTTGGGCCACCGCCCGGCTGGTGACGGCGATGGCGTTTTGCAGCAGGGCTTTTTCACAGCTGAATTTCATGTTGATAACCTCCTCGCGCCCTCCGGCGCGGACTGGCCGCCGGGCCTGGAGAACCGGGTTCCCCCGTCTCCCCGAAATGCCGGAGGCCGTCTTTTAAAAAAGAAATAAGAACGATTTGTTTAGAGAAAGTAGACGTAGGAAAAAAACTTGTGGAAAAAGGGAGAAACCCTCGAAACGGCAAGGGTTAGCGCCTCCACAGCCGCTTGTTGAGAACCGGGGGACTTTTCCACGGGCCTGGACAGGGGGCTTGTTTTCCACTTCAAAGTTTTCCCTTTCCACGGGAAATGTGGAAAACCGGAGACGAAAAAAGAGGCCCCTCAGAGTCTGTTTTAAACCCGGCGGAATGCCGGATTGGGGCAGATTTTTTCGTCAGGCAAGGCGATTTTCCGCAGGAATCCTGACGGATTTCAAGGAAAATCAACGCAGTCCTGGCGGGAAAAGATGCCCTGAGACGGCGTTTTGACGGGTTTGAAACAGACTCTAGTGCCGGGAGGTGATGTTGCTTTTCAGCTCCTTCACCGTCTCGGCGAAGGTGGGGTCTTTTTTCATCTTCTGCTCCACCTGGCGGATGGAGTGAATGACGGTGGAGTGGTCCCGGTTGTCGAAGAGCTGGCCGATGTTGTCCTGGGACAGGTTCGTCATGGTGCGGATGAGGTACATGGCGATCTGCCGGGCCTCCACCGCCGCCCGGACCCGCTGCTGGCCCTTCACCACGGACTCGTCCAGCTGGTAGTACCGGCTGACGTAGGACAAGATGCCCTCCGGCGTGGGGATGTACTCGTTGCTGCCCTTCAGGATGTCCTGCATGGCCCGGTCCACGGTGGCCTCGTCGGTCTCCTTGTCCAGGAGCTCCTTGTAGGCCAGGACCTTGTTCACCGTGCCCTCCAGCTGGCGGACGTTGGCGGTGACCTTCTGGGCGATCTTCACGGCGATTCTGTCCGGCAGCTCCATGCCCAGGAGGGCCGCCTTGTTCTTCACGATGGCCAGCCGGGTCTCGAAGTCCGGGGGCGTCACGTCCGCCAGCAGGCCCCACTCGAAGCGGGTCCGGAGCCGGTCGTCCAGCAGGGTCATCTCGGAGGGGGGACGGTCCGAGGTCAGCACGATCTGCCGCCCGGACTCGTAGAGGGTGTTGAAGGTGTGGAAGAACTCGTTCTGGACCTGCTCCTTCCCCGCCACGAACTGGACGTCGTCCACCAGCAGCAGGTCCGCCTCCCGGTACTTGGCCCGGAATTCGCTGCCCCGGCCCGCCCGGATGAGCTCCACGAACTCGTTGATAAAATCGTCTCCCTTGATGTAGACGATTTTCGAGGCGGGGTCGTTCTGCCGGATCACGTTGGCGATGGCGTACAGGAGGTGGGTCTTCCCCAGGCCCGAGTCCCCGTAGATCAGCAGGGGGTTGTAGTTCTGGGCGGGGTGCTCCGCCACGGCCATGG
This sequence comes from uncultured Oscillibacter sp., assembly GCA_947245315.1. Taxonomy (GTDB): domain Bacteria; phylum Bacillota; class Clostridia; order Oscillospirales; family Oscillospiraceae; genus Oscillibacter. The sequence goes on from CAMXNV010000054.1 coordinate 9,803, forward strand.
AGGCGGCGTGGGCCAGCTTGTTGGAGGGGCCCACCACGAAGGTCTCGAAGGTGAACTCGGCGTAGGTGAAGCGCTCCGCCTGCTTCCTGGGGGCCGGGCCCCCCTGGAGCTCCAGCAGGCCGGCGTCGTCCAGAATTTTGATCTCGAACTCCATGGAGAAAATGTCGTGGAGGGCGGCCTTGATGTTGTTCAGGAACAGGGATTCCAGGTAGCCCCTTTTAAAGTCGCTGGCGCAGTGGAGGTAGCAGGTGCTGCCCTTGATGTCCACGATGCGCAGCTCGTCGAACCAGGTGGAGATGGTGGTCTCGGAGAGCGTCCCCCGGAGCTGGCGCAGGACGTTCTCCCAAATGTCGGTGAGGGAATTCAAAAAAGAAACACCTCGCTTTTCAATTTCATGGCTGAAAACATTTCTTTATTATAACAGAAAGAGGGAGAAATGGCAATACTTATTCTAATAATAAGGCTCCGGTTTTAAACAGAATGTGGAAAACCTTGGGGCCCTAAAAAAACAGGCGGCCGCCCGGGGGGACGGCTGCCCGCTGCTTGTTGGGGAGCATCACATAGGTTTCAGGTTCCGGTTGAGGCGGTCCACCATCCAGGCGAAGCGCCTCTGCCGCCCGGCGCCGGTCTTGGCGTCGAAATACGCCCGGGCGTAGGTCCTTCTGACCGACAGGGACATGGCCCGGAAGTTGGCATGGGCGGGCTCGCAGCCCTCCAGCAGGGCGTCCAGGGCGGCCAATTGTTCTTCGGTCACCGCGGCGGGTCCGGGGGCGTCCCATTGGCCGTTTTGTTTGGCCTCCTCGATTTTCTCCCTGCCGGAGGGGGTCATGAGGCCCCGGCGCTCCAGGTCCCGGGCCAGGGCCTTGTTCTTCTCGGACCATTTGCTGTCCTTCCGGCGGGGGGAGAAATATTTTTGATAGGACTTGTCGTCAATGCGCCGTATCTGCCCGTCGATCCAGCCGAAGCACAGGGCCTCCTCCAGGGCCTCGGCGGGGCTGAGAGTCTGGGGTCCCCCGGCCTTGCCGAAGAGGAGCCAGACGCCGCCGTGGGACAGGTTCTGTTCTTGAAGCCAGGAGCGGAAGGCTTCCCGGTTGGGGAATTCCATAAGGCCGTCCATGGGGGGTCCCTCCTTTTTTGAGATTGCACGTTTCATTCTATCATGGGGCGGGGAGGTTTTCAACTTGGTTTCTTGGGAGGGAATGTTTTGTCGCGCATTTTATGATGTTTGATGTTCCCCAGCGTTGTGTAGGGGCGATTATCAATCGCCCGTCCTCCGGGAAGCTGGCATTTGAAGAGGACGGGCGGCTGATAGCCGCCCCTACAAGGACGTTTCTCCGGAACTGCCAGGTTCCCGAAAGACGGAGCGGGACAGAGCCCGCTCCCTACAAGGTGTTCTACCGATAGGAGAGATGTAGGGAAGGGGCTCTGCGCCGCTCTTAGTGGCTCTGCCACTTAGAGCGGCGG
>CAMXNV010000055.1 GCA_947245315.1 uncultured Oscillibacter sp.
TGCTGACGACGAAGCTGTTTTGCGGCTACTGCCGGGAGATGATGACCGGCTACGGTGGCACAGGGAAATCCGGGACAGCCTACCGCTATTATGCCTGCAAGAGTGCCAAGAAAAAGACTTGCCGGAAGAAAGTTGTCAATAAGCAGAAGATTGAAGATAGGGTTGTTTTAGAGTGCCGCAAACTGTTGACGGACAGCAACATTGAGAAAATTGCCCTTGCGGTTGCCGCCGCTTGTGAGGCCAACTATGACAGCTCCGCCATCAAGCGCATCAAGGCGGCGATACAGGGGGCGGATGCTGCCATAGAAAACCTCTGGAAAGCCTTGGAGCGTGGGCAGGCGGTGGATATGATTACCGAGCGCATCGAGAAGCGTAAGCGGGAAAAAGACGAATTGCAGGGCCAGCTTGCCATTGAGATAGGGAAACAGGTCACATTCACCGCACCGCAGATCAAAGCATTTCTCTACTCGCTGAAGCGGGGAGATGTCAACGACGAGAATAACCGCCGGGGGATTGTGAATATCTTCCTGCGGGCCATCTACCTCTACGACGACAGAATGACGCTGATTCTCAACGGCGGAGACAGGCCGATCACCATTGATGATATTCTGCTGGACGAGATAGAGGAACATTTTGAGGCAGCGGTTTCAAGTCATGCGGAGTGTTCACCGTTGGTTGCGGACACTCCACCAGCTCAGGAATTCCCACCACCGCTCCGTTTCCGGCTTCGCCGAAAACTGCGCTCTGGTGGGAATTCCTTCGCTTTCAGCCGCGATTCGCTGCGCAGCCGTTGGCGGCTTTGCCGCCTTACGGATGCGGCGTCCCCCTTGCGGGGGCTTCGCTGGATTCGCGGCTGAGGAGGGACGACGGGGGACGCGAGACGGGGGACGCGGGGGTAGTAATATATGGGAAGCCTCCTTGAACACTTCCGGCGGATTTCCCTCTTGCCTTTTCCCATCCTCTGTGCTATACTCTCCCGCGGCAGGTGCCATCACCCTGCCCGCCCCTCCTGGAAGGGGCAGACTAAAAAAATGGAGGAAGTTCATTATGTCCAAAACCCGTTTCAGCACCCGGAGGCTGGCCCTGGCCGGTCTCATCGCCGCTCTCTACGCGACGGCCACCCTGCTCCTGCCCATCCCTCAGTACCTGGGCGTTCAGTTCCGCGTGGCCGAGGCCATGACGGTGCTGCCCTTCCTGTTCCCGGAGGCCGTCCCCGGCCTGGCGGTGGGCTGCTTCCTGGCGAACCTGCTGGGCTCCCCCATTATGCTGGACTGGATCTTCGGCACCCTGGCCACCCTTTTGGCGGCCCTCTGGACCCGGCGGATGCCCAACCTGTACCTGGCCGCCCTGCCGCCGGTGCTCTGCAACGCGGTCATCGTGGGGGCGGAGATCGCCTGGTTCATGGTCCAGGAGGGCGAGGCCTTCTGGCCCGCCTACGGGCTCAGCGCCCTGACCGTGGGGCTGGGTGAGCTGGCGGCGTGCTACATCTTGGGGGTGCCCCTGGCCCGGCTGCTGGGCAGAACCCTGGGGGCCCAGGGCACGCTGGAGGCCCGCTGAAACAAGCAAAAAGGGACCGCTTCTGCGGTCCCTTCATTTATGCCCAATCGAAGTTCTCTTTTCCGGCCCCCAGCTCAAAGTGGTACTGCCCGATGCCCAGGTCCACGCCGGAGAAGACGCCGTTCTGGCAGGTCATGGAGACCCTCCGGCCCTGGCCCCGGATGGAAAAGGCCTGCTTGTTCAGCGCCGTGGGGGCCAGCAGCACGGCCTCCACGCCTTTTGCGAACCACTCCGGCGGCTCCCCCTCGTAGGCCGCGATCTCCTCGGCCCGCTTGGACTTATGGGGCGCGCCCTGGGTGGCCCCGTAGCCCAGGGCCAGGAGGCCCAGAAGCTTCTCCGCCTCCGGGGCGGCGTTTTTCTCCAGGCCCTTCCGGCGGAAGGTGCCCCCCACCCACCAGGAGTTCAGCCCCAGGGTCTGGGCGAAGAGCATGAGGTCCGCCCCGGCCCAGCCCAGGCTTCGGCCCAGCCCGGGGGCGTCCCGTCCGGCCAGGACGACGTAGTTCCGGACCCCCTTGGCCAGCACGAGCCTGAGGAGAGGGCCGAAGGCCTCGGTGTTGTCCGTCACCAGGTTCATAGTCAGGCCGAGGGCCTCGTTGTGCTCCCGGATTCGCTGCCCGAGGGCCTCCTGGAGCTCTCCGGGGATGGGCCGGTCCGTGTACCGGCGGACGGTGTGGCGGGCCCGCATGGCCTCCTGCATGGTCATAGAAATGCCTCCGTTTTGTGAGATGGCTCTTATTATACCATATTCACCAGCAGAGGTGATAAGGTTTTTTGAAATGTGCCCGAATCTCTCTTTTGGGTATTCCGCCGCTTTTCCGGCGCCCTCTAGTCCGGCTGCTGCCCGTTGTGGGCGAGCCATTTGCATTCGGTCAGCTCCAAGTGAGTAAACGTTGCTTTGAAAGAGGATTCTTCGGGGCTACAGGCGTAAATGCCAAACTGAATCGCCCCGCGGCCATTCCACATGTGGCATACGCGCATCTGCCGGAAGGCGATGCCGTCTTCTGAACATTCGAGGCGATAGTCATCTTCTCTGCGGCTTAATCTATACCACATTGACTTGATGGAAGCGGGGATTTGCGTTGTCGCCCAGTCGGAATATCCGTGGTTTGTAACGACGCTCCCAAGGTGCTGAAATGCTTCGTTTTCGTATTCTATGGAGGCCTTCAGCCAATTTTCGCTGTCGAGGTACATCACAATTCCGCACTGGTCAAACCGGCGCTTGCTTTCAAACTCCGCCCTTACCGTAAAGGAGAAGAATGGTTCATCCGTTTCCATCTGCAAAACCGGCGCGCTGTCATTTCTGAAATGGTAGTATGTCCTCTGCCACAAATCCGTGTGCGGACTTGTTGTGATTTCAATTTTATGATCGGATATGATATAATTTCCAGGAGCTCTTGTCCATTTTAATTTGCCTATATCCATATTCATATTGCCGCCTCCCTAAAGCCCGATGTGACGCTCCGATTATATCACGGCCAATTTTCGGCTTCAAGCAGCGATCCGTGAATTTCCGGCAGGATTAGAACGATGTTCCCGGCAATGCGCGGGAGCCCTGCCCAAGAGCCGGAAATAAATTTTCAAAACCCTGAGACAACCGCCCCTCCCCCGTCGTACAATTAGTGAGAGTACTCCCAACGAAAGACAGATCGAGGACGACATATGGACAGAGCCGGTTTCAACGCCGCCGCCGGGCGCTATCAGAATATGGTCTACCGGACGGCCCTCCACGCCCTGGGAAGCCCCCAGGACGCGGACGACGCCGTGCAGGAGGTCTTCCTGCGCCTGTTCCGGTACAGGGAACCCTTCCAGAGCGAGGAGCACCTGCGGCGCTGGCTGCTGCGGGTGACGGCGAACTACTGCCGGGACCTGCTGAAAAGCCCCTGGCGGAAGCGCCGGGTCTCCTGGGAGGAGGTCCCGGAGACCCCGGTCTTCGACCAGCCCCGGCAGGCGGACCTCTACCGGGAGGTCATGGCCCTGCCGGAGAAGTACCGGACGGTGCTGAACCTCTTTTACTACGAGGAGCTGACCGTCCGGGAGATCGGGGACCTGCTGGGCCTGGGGGATTCCACGGTGACCACCCGCCTGGCCCGGGCGCGGAAGCGGCTGAGAGAACGATTGGGGGAGGACTGGCAGGATGAGTAACCGGGAATTTTACCAGGAGACCTTCTCCCAGGTCCGTGGGACCAGAGAAATCCGATGGGAGGACTATGAGATGACAAGGCGCGGAAAGAGCGTGAGGTGGCTGGTAACCCTGGCGGCGGCGGTGGCCCTGCTGGCGGCCCTGTCCGTCCTGGCGGTTGCGGCCAACTTCTTCGGCCTGCGGGACGTGCTGCTGCCGGAGAAGGGCAGCGTGTATGTGACAGACGAGAACGGCGTCGTGATCCCCGGGGAGAGGGAGTTCAAGGACTTCGTCAGCCTCTCCGGCTGGGGGGACACCCCGGAGAGCAAGGCCCTGGCGGAGTGGGAGGCCTTCCGGCAGTCCTATGACCAGGACGGGGCCATCATCAGCGAGATCGGCAACGAGCCCACGGGCTTCGAGGACCGCTATGGCTTCTACCTGGTCTACACCCAGGAGATGGCCGACAAGCTGGAGGAGATCATTGCCAAATATGATTTGAAGCTTCACCAGTGGATGGAGGACGTTCTGCCGGGGACCTGGACCATCGCGGCGGGGGAGTTTTACAGGGAGAACGTCACCCCCTACTCTGGCTATATCTACGAAAACGGCACCTTCCGCTTCGACGGCGACGCGGAGCTGGGGGCCGGGGAGCTGAAGGGCTACGGGCCCATCGAGTACCAGTTCAGCCGCTCCGTCAAGGGGACCTTTGACGACGTGGCCCTGAACATCGGGGACCTGAGCGACTTTGAGGAATGGGGCTACCGGACGGCGGACGGCACCCCCGTCACCCTGGGCCTGGGGGCCTGGAACCGCTCCTTGATCCTGGCGGACCTGGGGGATAGTTTTGTTCTGGTGAACGTGCTGACGGGAAAACAGGGAGACGACACCTTCTCCTCCGGGGCCATTGGCCGGGAAGAGCTGGAGGAGCTGGCGGACAGCTTCCGCTACTCCGCCCTGACGCCGGTGAAGGAGCCGGACCGGGCCGCCATCCTAGTTGCCAATGACCGTTACATGGAGGCGCTCCAGAACCAGCCCCTGGAGACTTTGCCCTCGGAGTCCGAGGACCCGCTGTACACCCGGACGGGCATCCAGATGGACGTGGCCCGGGACTTCGTGCTGCTGCTGGCGGAGCGCATTGAGGACGGAAAGAAGGAGGAGGTGGCGGAGCAGCTGGTCTACCCCGCCCAGGTGGAGGTGGCCGCCGGGACCTTCACCGTGAACACCCCGGAGGAGTTCCTCCCCTACTACGACGAGGTCATCGGCCAGAACCGCATGGGCCTCTCTATGTCCATGACCTGGGAGCCCACGCCGGTGGAGCCCCAGATTTTCAGCGACGGCAGCGGCCTGGCGTCTGTTGCGGACGGAGCCGTGTGGTTCGGCCTGGTGGAGGACGGCGTGATCCGCGTCTTCACCATCCAGACGGACCAGGCCGCCGTCCGGGCCTGGGACGGGACGATCACCCAGGACGCCGGGGAGGAGGACCTGTACACGGCCCTCTCCGCGGACGAGGGCCGGGCCTTCGTCCTGGAGCTGGCGGACCGCGTGGAAAACGAGGAGCGGGAGGAGATCGCGAACCTCCTCACCTACCCCGCCAAGGTGACGGCCCCCGCCGGGGAATGGATCGTGAACACGCCGGAGGAGTTCCTGGAGCACTACGCCGAGACCGTCGGCGGCAACGGCCGGGGGACCTTGGCGGCGGACCTCCGGGCGGACCCGGAGCCCGTCCTGGACGGCGGCGGGGACCTGGCCTCCGCCGCGAACGGCACGGTGTGGTTCCGGCGGGGGGAGGGCGGCGCGCTCCAAATCCTCACCCTCCAGTCGGATGTGTGGCAGTGGAGCGTCCAATACTGGGGCGAGAAGCCCTGAGCGAAACGAGGCCCGAGCGCCCTCCGCGCCCGGGCCCTTTCCGATTTTTTGGGCAGATTTTTTCCCGCGCCTCCGGGGCTTTTGTGCGCTTCGCCGGTATTCCAGACGGATAGACGGGTTTTTCTGTGCGGATTGCCGTTGACAGGAGCGGCAAAACCGTGTAAACTACAACTCACTTCACAAGTTCATAACCGCAAAGACGATGAAGAGAAGAGTACGCCGGACGATACGTCAAAGAGAGCCCCGTTTGGTGAAAAGGGGTACGGAAGGGCTGGCCGAACATGGTCTTGGAGTTGCACGGCCGACTGCTGGCGCATAGGCCGCGACGTGTGCGCACGTAACAGCGCAGGGGTGTGATGGCACCCTCAAAGGCCGCCTTCGTGAGGAGGCGCGCGAATCAAGGTGGTACCACGGCGCGATGCTGCGCTCGTCCTTGAAGCAGATTGCTTCAAGGGCTTTTTTGTTTGCCTGGAGAAACGAAAAGGAGCGGTGACTGTGAGCGAATCCATTATCCAAATTCAAAACCTGAGCAAGAGCTTCGGCGGCGGGCCGGAGGAGGTCCGGGCCCTGTCCGGCATCAGCCTGGACATCCGCCAGGGGGAGATCTTCGGCATCATCGGCCTCTCCGGCGCGGGGAAGTCCACCCTGGTCCGGTGCATGAACCTCCTGGAGCGCCCCACCTCCGGCAGGGTCCTGGTGGACGGAAAGGACATGACCGCCCTCTCGGAGCGGGAGCTCCGGCTCCAGCGGCGGAAGGTCACCATGATCTTCCAGAGCTTCAACCTGCTGATGCAGCGCACCTGCCTGAAAAACGTGTGCTTCCCCATGGAGATCGCCGGGGTCCCCAGGGCCCAGGCCCGGAAGCGGGCGGCGGAGCTTTTGGACCTGGTGGGCCTGGCCGACAAGGCGGGGGCCTACCCCGCCCAGCTCTCCGGCGGGCAGAAGCAGCGGGTGGCCGTGGCCCGGGCCCTGGCGACGGACCCCAAGGTCCTCCTCTGCGACGAGGCCACCTCCGCCCTGGACCCCACCACCACCGCCTCCATTCTGGGCCTTCTGAAGGACCTGAACCGGACCCTGGGGGTCACGGTGGTGGTCATCACCCACCAGATGAGCGTCATTGAGGAAATCTGCTCCCGGGTGGCGATTCTGGACGGGGGCAGCATCGCCGAGGTGGGCGCGGTGCAGGATATCTTCTCCAACCCCTCCACCGACGCCGCCCGGCGGCTGGTGTACCCCGGCGGGGCCAGCGTCTCCCAGTACCCCATAGGCACCCACGCCGCCCGGGTCTCCTTCAACGGCGGCACGGTGAACCAGCCCCTGATCGCCTCCCTGGCCATCGACTGCGGCGTCAAGGTCAGCATCCTGGGGGCGGACACCCGCAGTGTGGGGGGCAAGGCCACGGGCACCATGCTCCTCAGCCTCCCCGACAACCCCAACGAGGCCGCCCGGGCCTTGAACTACATTCGTTCCCAGCCCTGCGTAACCGTGGAGGAGGTGGAGTACCGTGGCTGAGATTTTCACAACCGCCTTTTGGGCGGAGTACGGCGGCATCCTGGCCGAGGGCCTTCTGGACACCCTGATTATGGTGGCCGCGTCCACGGCCCTGGCCTATCTCTTCGGCCTGCCCATGGGCGTCATCTGCGTCCTGACCCAGCCCCACGGCATCCGGCCCCACCGGCCCGTCAACGCCGTCCTGGGGTGGATCATCAACATCGGGCGCTCCTTCCCCTTCGCCATTTTGATGGTGGCCCTCTTCCCGGTCACCAAGCTGATTATGGGAACCCGGCTGGGCCTCCGGGGGGCCATTCTGCCCCTGGTGGTGGCCGCCGCCCCCTTCGTGGCCCGGATGGTGGAGACCTCCCTCAGCGAGGTGGACGCCGGGGCCGTGGAGGCCGCCCTGTCCATGGGGGCCTCGCCCCTCCAGATCGTCTGGAAGGTCTACCTCCCGGAGGCCATGCCCTCCCTGATCCTGGGGGGCTCCATCACCCTCATTGCCATCATCGGCTACACGGCCATCGCGGGCATGGTGGGGGCCGGGGGCCTGGGGGACCTGGCCATCCGCTACGGCCACCAGAGGAACGTCCCCTCGGTCATGTGGGTGACGGTGCTGATCCTGATTGTCATTGTCCAAGTGGTCCAGAGCGTGTTCAGCCGCTTGTCGGTGCGCATCGACAAACGTTTGAAATAAGAAGCTGTACCAATAGGCGTCGGCACGCATCTTGACGGAAAATTTTCCGTCTGGACGGCGTCAGAAAAGCTTGAAATCCGCCAGCCTCGGCCCAAAGGAACGGGCCTCGGCAGACCCAATGGTTATGATATTGGGCCAGGATTCCTGCGCTTTCCTTCCTAGCCAGACAAAAAATTTTCTCGCCAAGCTACGCACCGCCACCTATTGGTACAGCTTCTAAGGGCGTCCCCCGCCCGGCGCGCCCTCCCGCCTCTCACGCGCGCAGAGAGAAGGGAAGGCCCCGCCGGAAAGCGGACCCCCATACCGAAGATATTATTTCCGAATTAAAAATTCGGAAATAACACCTTTGATCTGAGCCGTTTTGCTCGCCGCTGTGAACAGCGGCAACCGCAAAACATGGCAAATATTCCTTCCGGTCTTTCAGTCCGGAAGGAATATGCGGAACCAAAACCCTGTTTTAAATTTTGGAGGAATGTATCATGAAGAAGATTTTTGCTCTCAGCCTGGCCCTGCTTCTGGCCCTGTCCCTGGCCGCCTGCGGCGGCAAGAAGACCACGACCCTGAAGGTCGCCGCCTCTCCCACCCCCCACGCCGAGATTCTGGCCCAGTGCGTGGAGCCCCTGAAGAAAGAGGGCATTGAGCTGGTAGTCACGGAATACTCCGACTATGTCTTCCCCAACACCGCCGTGGAGGACGGGGACGAGGACGCCAACTATTTCCAGCACGTCCCCTATCTGGATGACTTCAACGCCCAGCGGGGCACCCACCTGGTCAGCGTGGCCGGGGTCCACATCGAGCCCATGGGCCTCTACGCGGGCACCAGCGCCTCTCTGGACGCCGTCCCCGACGGGGGCAAGGTAGCCGTCCCTAACGACCCCACCAACGAGGGCCGGGCCCTGCTGCTGCTGGAGGCCCAGGGCCTGATTCAGCTCAAGGACAGCTCCAACCTGTCCTCCACCCCCAAGGACATCGCCGAGAACCCCAAGAACCTGGAGTTCGTGGAGCTGGAGGCCTCCCAGGTCCCCGCCGCCCTGGACGAGGTGGACATCGCGGCCATCAACTCCAACTTCGCCCTGGGCGCGGGCCTGAACCCCGTGGAGGACGCCCTGGTCATCGAGGCCGCCGACTCCCCCTATGTGAACATCCTGGCGGTCAAGGAGGGAAATGAGAACAACGAGGCCGTCCAGGCCCTGGTGAAGGCCCTCCAGTCCGACGCCGTGAAGGATTATATCACCAGCACCTTCGGCGGCGCGGTGGTCCCGGCCTTCTGAGAGGCGCAACATATGGAATAAAACAGGTCCCCGGAGAGATGATCTCTCCGGGGACCTTTCCCTGTTTCCTCAGAACCCGGTCTTCTCCCGCAGGCTCACGATGGCGCACAGGCAGGTCAGCAGGGCCAGGGCCGCCTGGCCCCAGTAGAGGTTCAGGCTGACGGCGGCCTTGTTCCGCCGCCGCTCCGTGGCCACCGAGGCAAAGACGTACACCGACACAATGCTGAAAATAAACGCCAGGGCGTCCGCCGCCCACTGCTGCCCCGCGATGGTGGCCACCGTGTAGAGCAGGAAGCCGATGCCGGAGAAGATGGCTCCCATAGCCAGCTGCTGGGGTCCGTGGAGTAAATAGCGCTTCATTTGTATACCCTCCGTAATTTATAGATTCTAATTTACGCTTTGTATAATACGGTCAGTAGCCGTTGACCATGATATCCAGCACCCTTCCCGCCACGGTGCCCGCCACGCTGCTGCCCCCGCCCCCGTTCTCCACGAGGACCACGAAGGCATAGGGCGCCTCTGGGTTGCGCAGGAACCCGGCGAACCAGGCGTGGGGGCTCCGGCCCTCGCCCACCTCGGCGGTGCCGGACTTGGCGCAGAGGTCCATGTTGGGGAAGCGGTCCGTCCCGTAGGTCTGTTCCACGTTCCCCGCCATCAGCTCCGCCAGGCGCTCCGCCGTCTCCCGGCGGAGAAGGGTCCCGGTTTTCCGGGCTATGCGGGGCAGGGAGGGCAGGCCGTTCCGGCTCCCCAGGATCAGGTAGGGCCGGGCGGCTTTGCCGCCGTTGGCAATGGCCCCCATGTAGACCATCAGGGCGCAGGGGTTCACCAGATCCCGGTCCTGGCCCACCCCGGCCCAGCCCAGGCGGCCCTCCGTCAGCTCCCAGTCGAAGGAGCCCTTGGCGGTGGGGAGGCCGTCCAGCTCATAGGAGGCGGTGAGCCCCGCCTGTTCCGTATAGCGGCGGAGGGTGTCTGCCCCCAGCTCCACGGCGATCTGGGAGAAGGCCACGTTGCAGCTGTTGGCAAAGGCGGCGGCCAGGTCCTGGTCCCCGTGGACGCCGGAGCAGACAATGGTCTCCTCCCCCACCTGGACGGAGCCCTGGCAGGTCCAGCGCCGGGCCTCGACGCCGGGGAGGTTCTCCAGGGCCGCCGCCAGGGTGACGGTCTTGTAGACCGAGCCCGGGGTGAAGACCGAGGAGAGGAAGCGGTTCAGGTAGGCCCCCTTCCAGCGGTCGCTGGTCTCGATGTCCTCCGGGACGTGGAGGGGGTCGTAGCTGGGGGCGGAGACCATGCACAGGACCTCGCCGGTCTTGTAGTTGTAGACCGCCACGGTTCCGGCGTGGCCGTTCAGGGCCTGGTAGGCCTCGTAGTTGTACCGGGCGTCCAGGGTCAGGGTGAGCTTCCCTCCGGGCCCGGCGTCAAAGGCGCCGTTGACCAGGTTCCAGCCCGTCAGCCGGTCGGCGAAGGCGTTCAGGGCCCCGGTGCCGATGTTGCCCTGGAGGTCCCCCACGGCGTGGAGGGTGGCCTTGCGGACGGTCTCGCTGTCGTAGTAGGTCCGGACGCCGTCCTCCACGGAGGAGAGCACGTCCCCGTCCCGGTCCAGCACCGTCCCGGCGATGAGCTGGCCCTGGGCGTTGTAGAGGTGGCGGTTGAAGGCGGCGGAGGCCCAGCCGCCCCCCTGGGTGAGGTAGCGGAAGAGGAACAGGAGTACCCCCGCCGCCAGGAGCAGGGCCAGCAGGAAGCAGACCACCGCCCGGTTTTCGATTTTTTTCATGGGGGCACCTCCTTGAAACTCCCTCTGTTTTTCCCCGGCTTCTCGAACGCTCTTTAAGGCTCCCTCTCCGAGGGAGCTGTCGCCGCCGGAGGCGGTGACTGAGGGAGTTTCCCGCAAGGGACGGCCCCGTGGTTAACTCCCTTCGTCACGGCTACGCCGTGCCACCTCCCTCAAAGAGGGAGGCTTTTTAATAGGCGATTTTCCTGCTCCGCGCCCTAAGGCTCCCTCTCCGAGGGAGCTGTCGCCGCCGGAGGCGGTGACTGAGGGAGTT
>CAMXNV010000056.1 GCA_947245315.1 uncultured Oscillibacter sp.
TTCTGGACCTTCTTGCCCATGAAGTCGCCGGTGTTGATGATATAGCAGGCCACGTTCTTTTCCGCCACCAGCTTCTTGAACTTCTCATAGTCATTGACCAGAGGATAGGTCCGGAAGGGGTTGGCGTAGGGCTCGACGACCAGGGCGTTGGGATCCACGCCCTCCTTGAGCCGCTCGGCGGAGGTCCGCTTGGTGGCCAGGGTGGCGCCCATGACGGAGGCCAGGGACGCGCCGCTGAGCTTCACGATGGGGGGAATGGTGGGGTCCTTCATGATCCAGAAGATGGCGTTGACGGGGGCGTCGATCTTATCCACCCGGTTGGGGGACCAGAGCTTGGACTTGATGGCCCGGCCGTTGCCGTTCCGCACGTCCTCGGTGACCAGGACGATCTTGCCCTCGTCGTCCAGGGTGGCGGAGCAGTTCTGAGCGGTCAGCAGATATTTATTGTCCTCAGAGGGGACGGGATAGTCGGCGGTTTTGTCAAAATAGGTGGGCTCCAGGGCCACGGAGGCGCAGGTGTCCGTATTGATGACAAAGGCGTCGTCATGGAGGACCTTGATGGCCGGGTATTTCCCGCTGTGCTTGGCGTGGGTCAGGGTGGACTTGCCGGAGCCGGAGAGGCCGAAGACCGCGGCCACGTACTTGCTGCCGTCGTCCAGGGTGTACTCCTTCTGTCCGCCGTGGCAGGAGGCGTAGCCGTTCCGGTTGGCGATGGCCCAGGCCAGGGTCAGGGTGCCCTTCTTGTGCTCGCCGAAGTAGCGCATGCCCAGGATGGCGGCGCAGTTGGTGTCCGTGTTGAAGTAGCACAGGCACTTGGGGTCACAGATCTCGTCCTTGCCCGGCGCGCCGGTCCACTGGGGATCGGAGAAGATATAGATATCGGGCTCCTTGCCGTCGCCCACGGGGCGGGAGCGCTTGTACATCTTGACGTACTCGTCGGACTGATACTGGAAGTTCAGCATCCAGTTGTACAGGAGGTTCTCCTCGCCCTCGGGGATGAGGAGGTGGGCCTTGACCATGAACTCCTCGTCCAGGCCGATGAAGACCTCGGCGTGGTACATGGTCTTCCAGCGGGTGTCATATACCGCGTCCATGACAATTTTGTCCAGCTCGGTGGTATTGACTCCGGGCTTGCCGGTGATCCGGCGGGCGGCGGCATAGCGGCCGGTGATGGAGCCGTCGTTGAACAGCAGAACCTTGGCGTCGGGCTCCAGGCCGAACTCCTCGCCCCGGTAGACGGGCATGTCGGTGACGACGGTGCCCGGGGAGTTCTTGGCCATGTCATAGGCCTCCCGGAGGGAGTTGATTTTCACGACGTTATTGCCGTAGAAGGGGGCCTCGATGATGGAGCGGGTCTTGGAGAACCCGACCTTGCCGGGCCCGATCTCGGTTCTGGGATAATAGGCTTTGGTAGACATATCTGTTCCTCCTTTAAGATGTCAAAACGCCTGCGCCGCGTGAGGGGCAGGGCCGCTAGAAGTACTAGCTTACTATACCCTGTTTCCTCCAAAAAAGCAAGAGCGAAAAGCATCTTTGTGAAAAAAACGGCGGGCCCGGAAAGGCCCGTCAGAATCCCCGCAGCTTTGCCAGCTCGTCGGTGGCCTGTTTCCCGGAGATATACAGCTCCTCCGCGATATCCAGACCCTGCTGGAGGTTCTGTTTTGCATCCCAGATGTTGCCCAGCTCCAGGAGGGTCAGCGCGCGGTCTATGCTCCCGCAGAGGGTTGCGTACATTTGTCGCAGAATGTCGATGTCGTCCAATATAAATCCTCCTCCCATTGGTAAGAATATATCCTACTTTAGAGCAAAAGTCAATATTATTTGCCAAAAGTTGCTATTCTTCGATTTGAGGTGAGATTTATGGAACCCTTAAAGCCGTTGAAAATCAAGGTCAGCATCTCCTTGGATGAAGAAATCATAGAGAAGATCAAGCTTCTGGCGGAAGAGGATGACCGCCCATTTTCCTCCTATGTCAATCTTGTATTGCGAAACCATCTGCGGAGCCTGGAAGAGCCTAAGCAATAGAAGGACAGGCGTCAAACCGATTGGACGTAAGCGGCGGAGCCGCTTGCGTCCATTGCTTTATGGGAACAGGCCCTAAAAGATCCCCAAAAGCGCCGTAGGTGGAACGCAAGCTCCGGGAATTCCCAGACATCCCCAACGCTCCGGTGGCATAAGTGGACGGAAATTGTGGATACTAGCTTTTGCCAGAGTGACATAAAAACATCACTTAAAAAAGGAGTTTTCGATATGAAGGCAACAGGAATTGTGCGGCGTATCGACGACCTTGGCCGGGTGGTTATCCCCAAGGAAATTCGCCGCACTATGCGTATCCGGGAGGGCGACCCCTTAGAGATTTACACCAGCCGGGACGGCGAGGTCATCTTCAAAAAATACTCCCTCCTTGGCGGCGTAGAGGACTTCGCCGGGCAGCTCTGCGAGACCATGAGCCGCTCCACCGGCTGCATCTGCGCCGTCACCGACCGGGACACCGTCATCTCCGTGGCCGGGGGCGGCAAGCGGGAGCTGCTGGGCAAGCGGATCACCCCGGAGCTGGAGCAGATCATGGAGAGCCGCCGGATTTACCAGTACACCGGCGAGGGCAGCGCCATCCCCGTCTGCGACGGCAGCGACAAGCTGGTCACCAGCGTGGCCGCCCCCATTCTCTCTGAGGGCGACCTGCTGGGCATGGTGCTCTTCGTGGGCAGCGCTCCCGGCGCCGCCACCGGCGACGCGGAGTACAAGCTGGCCCAGACCATCGCCGCCTTCCTGGGGCGGCACATGGAGGCCTAAGACCTAAAGTAGAGGTGCCTTTCCGAAGGGCCCGCACCTCCGTGCGGGCCTTTCCCCATGCTCCCGGGCGGTCATATGGCCCCCGCGCTGTCGCTGAACGAAAGACATCATACAACTATGACAGAAATATGACTTCACATCGCCGGGCATTTTGTCATATCTTCCATTGACAGCGGGGCCGTCCAGGGTGTAAACTTCAACACAACAAAGCGATAGAGCAAACGGCGATGATGGAGAAAAGTACCGGAGGGCGTTCCGCCCCAGCGAGCGGGGGAGGGTGCAAGCCCCGCGCAAAGAACCCCCGGGAAGAACACTCCGGAGCCCCAAGCTGAACCCGGGGGAACTCTCCCTCCCCCGGCAGTAAGTGCGGCGGGTTGTGACCGTTACCTCACACGGGCTTGTTTGAGCCTTGAAGGTGACCGTCCGGAGAGACGGTAAGTTAGGTGGCACCGCGGATAGCAGCTATTCGTCCTAAAATTTAGGAGATAGCTGCGTTTTGCTTTTTCGAAGAGAAAAAGCGAGCATTCGGAGGTGCTTTTTATGTGTTCTATCATGGGTTTTGAGAAGAAGACCGTGGGAAAGGAGGAGCTTCAGCCCTTCTTTGACCGCACCGTATCCCGGGGACCGGACATGTCCCGCGTGGTCGAGACCCCCACCGGCTGGCTCTGCTTCCACCGCCTGGCCATCATGGGCCTGACGCCGGAGGGCATGCAGCCCTTCCAGCTGGGGGAGGACTGGCTGGTCTGCAACGGCGAAATCTACGGTTTCCGGCCCCTCAAGCGCCGCCTCCAGGAAGAGGGCTACACCTTCCGGAGCGGCAGCGACTGCGAAATCCTTCTGCCCCTCTACCGGGAGCTGGGCCTGGATATGTTCGCCCAGCTGGACGCGGAGTTCGCCCTGATTCTCTACGATTCCCGTACTCAGTCTCTGGTGGCCGCCCGGGACCCCATCGGCATCCGGCCCCTGTTCTACGGCTACGACCGCTCCGGCGGCATCGTCTTCGCCAGCGAGGCCAAGAACCTGGTGGGCCTGTGCCGGGAGATTCGCCCCTTCCCCCCGGGGCACTACTACGCCGGCGGGAAGTTCGTCCGCTACGCGGACCTGACCACCGTGGACTCCTACATCCAGGATGACCTGGAGACCGCCTGCAAAAAGATTCGCGACAAGCTCATCGCCGGAGTCGACAAGCGGCTGGACGCCGACGCCCCCCTGGGCTTCCTGCTCTCCGGCGGGCTGGACTCCAGCCTGGTCTGCGCCATCAGCGCCCTGGTACTGGGGAAGAAAATCCGCACCTTTGCCATCGGCATGGATAAGGACGCCATCGACCTGAAATACGCCCGAGAGGTGGCGGACTACATCGGCGCGGACCACACGGAGGTCTTCATGACCCGGGAGCAGGTGCTCCAGTCCCTGGAGGAGGTCATCGCCATGCTGGGCACCTGGGACATCACCACCATCCGGGCCAGCATGGGCATGTACCTCTGCTGCAAGGCCATCCACGAGCGGACGGACATCCGGGTGCTGCTCACCGGGGAGATTTCCGACGAGCTCTTCGGCTACAAGTACACAGACTTCGCCCCCAGCGGCGAGGAGTTCCAGCGGGAGGCCAAGAAGCGGGTGGACGAACTGTACATGTACGACGTGCTCCGGGCGGACCGCTGCATCTCCGTCAACTCCCTGGAGGCCCGGGTGCCCTTCGGGGACCTGGACTTCGTGAAGTACGTCATGGCCCTGGACCCGGCGCTGAAAATGAACACCTACGGCATGGGCAAGTACCTGCTGCGCCACGCCTTTGAGAAGGACCGCCTCCTGCCGGAGAGCATCCTCTGGCGGCAGAAGGCCGCCTTCTCCGACGCCGTGGGACACTCCATGGTGGACGATCTCAAGGCCTACGCCGAGGAGAGGTATACCGACGAGGAGTTCCAGGCCCGGCGGCGGGCCTACGCCTACGGGACCCCCTTCACCAAGGAGAGTTTGCTGTACCGGGAGATCTTCGAGAAGTATTACCCCGGCCAGGCGGAGATGATTCAGGACTTCTGGATGCCCAACAAGGCCTGGGAGGGCTGCGATGTGGACGATCCCTCCGCCCGGGTCCTCAGCAACTACGGCGCCAGCGGACAATGATTTCCCCCCGAAAGGGGCTCAAGTTTAGAAGTATTACCAATTGTGTTTGCATCGTTTTATGTTACGATAGAGTCAGAAATTGAGGAGGAAAAAACTATGAGTACGAAGCTACAGCTCCCCGAGCTTTTCGGAAGCAAGGTCTTCAACGAGGAGACCATGAAGGACCGCCTGTCTCCCGCGTCCTACGGGGCCTGGAAAAAGTGCGTCACCGAGGGCACCGCCCTGGATATCTCCACGGCCAATGAGATCGCCGAGGCCATGAAGCAGTGGGCCGTGGAGCGGGGGGCCACCCACTTCACCCACTGGTTCCAGCCCATGACCGGGGTCACCGCCGAGAAGCACGACGGATTCATCAACCCCATCGGCGGCGGGCGCATCATGATGGAGTTCTCCGGCAAGGAGCTGGTCCGGGGCGAGCCGGACGCGTCCTCCTTCCCCTCCGGGGGCCTCCGGGCCACCTTCGAGGCCCGGGGCTATACCACCTGGGATCCCACCTCCTTCGCCTTCCTGAAAGAGGGCTCCCTCTGCATCCCCACCATCTTCTGCTCTTACTCGGGCCACGCCCTGGATAAGAAGACCCCCCTCCTGCGCTCCATGGAGGAGGTCAGCCGCCAGGCGATCCGCATTCTCCGGCTCTTCGGGGACACGGAGACCCGCCGGGTCACCGCCCAGGTGGGCCCCGAGCAGGAGTACTTCCTGATCGACAAGGAGCTCTTCAACCGGCGGAAGGACCTGCGCATGACGGGGCGGACCCTCTTCGGCGCCAAGCCCCCCCGGGGCCAGGAGCTGGACGACCACTATTACGGCGCCATCAAGCCCCGGATCGCCGCCTACATGAAGGACCTGGACGAGACCTTGTGGGCCCTGGGGGTGCCCTCCAAGACCAAGCACAACGAGGTGGCCCCCTCCCAGCACGAGATGGCCCCCGTCTATACGGACGCCAATACGGCCTGTGACCACAACCAGCTGGTCATGGAGGTCATGAAGAAGGTGGCGGACCGCCACGGCCTGGTGTGCCTCCTCCACGAGAAGCCCTTCGCCGGGGTGAACGGCTCCGGCAAGCACGACAACTGGTCCCTCTCCACGGACACGGGGAAGAACCTCTTCAAGCCCGGGTCCACCCCCAGCCAGAACGCCCGGTTCCTCCTCTTCCTGGCGGCCTTCGTCAAGGGCGTGGACGAGTACCAGGAGTTCCTCCGTACCACCGTGGCCACGGCGGGGAATGACCACCGCCTGGGGGCCCAGGAGGCCCCGCCCGCCGTCATCTCCATCTTCCTGGGCGACGAGCTGAACGCCGTGGTGGAGTCCATTATCAAGGGCACCCAGCACACGGACGCCGCCAAGCGGATGCTGGAGATCGGCGTGGACGTGCTGCCCGCCATCCGGCAGGACAACACGGACCGGAACCGGACCTCTCCCATGGCCTTCACCGGCAACAAGTTCGAGTTCCGGATGCTGGGCTCCTCCCAGTCCATCTCCGGGCCCAACATCGCCCTGAACACCATCATGGCCGAGGAGCTCAAGCAGTTCGCCGACGAGCTGGAGCCCTCCGCCGACTTCCAGGGGGACCTCCAGAAGCTGATCCGCCGGGTGTTCACCGAGCACCAGCGCATCATCTTCAACGGGAACGGCTACGACGGGAACTGGATCGCCGAGGCCGAGCGCCGGGGCCTGAGCAACCTCAAGTCCACGGCGGACGCCCTGCCCGCCTATATCAGCCCGAAGAACATTGAGCTCTTTGTCAAGCACGGCATTTACACCGAGGAGGAGGTCCGGGCCCGGTACGAGATTCACGTGGAGAACTACTCCACCCTGATCTCCATTGAGGTGAGCACCATGGTGGACATGATCCGCCACGAGCTTCTCCCCGCCGTCTCCGGCTACGCCGCGGAGCTGTGCCGCCGGGCCGCCGGGAAGAAGGAGGCCGGTGTCTCCTGCCGCTACGAAACCGCCACGGCCCAGAAGCTCTCCAGCCTCACCGACACGCTGATGGACGGCTGCATCAAGCTGGAGGCGGACCTGGCCGCCGTGCCCTCGGGCCCGGAGGAGGCTATGCGCTACTGCCACGACGTGCTGATCCCCGGCATGGCCGCCGCCCGGGAGACCGCCGACAAGCTGGAGTCCCTGACGGACGCCAGAGCCTGGCCCTTCCCGGTGTACTCGGAGCTGCTGTTCTCTGTCTGAGGCTGTGGACCGGGCTCCGCTTCGCCGGATTAGAAAAGAAGTATAAAAGCGTAAAGTTCCCGGAGACAGTTGTCTCCGGGAACTTCTTTAATCTCGCAAACCGCCCTGTTCAGAGGAATCATCCGAAACCCAAAACAACTCCTAATTCCTAACTCCTAACTCCTACCTGACATCAGTATCTTCCCGTCCAATCCGACATCAGCAGCACCGGCAGGGTCCACAGGAGCAGGAAGAGCTCCAGAGCCAGGGGATTCAGCAGCTCATAGGCCCCCAGGGACGTGAGGTAGAAGGTCAGCAGGGTTCCCGCCCAGCTGCCCAGCAGGGACAGGGCCGCGGCCCGGTGGACGGCCTTGCAGAGCCGGAGGCTCCCCGCCACGGTTTCCGCGTAGGGCATGAGCCCCTCCCGGAACACCAGGGCCCGGGGCAGGTCCCGGTCCTTCTCCGCCTCGCTGAGGGCGATGCGCTCCGTCAGGCCGGGGTACTCCAGCCGGACGCTCCGGCTGAATTTCCGCCGGATCAGGGCGGGGGTGATGTTGGGGTCCCGGGAGGCCAGGATGGGCTGGATGCGGCTGCGCTGCATCATCCGCAGGGCGAAGTCCACATTCTCCGCCGGGTTGTACTTCACGGCGAACACCGCCGCCAGCTCCCGGTCCACCGCCAGGAAGACGCCGGTCCGGAGGTTCACGTCCACGGGAAGCTGGACGTTCATCTTCCGCATGAAGGAGGCGCTGCCCATCAGCACGGACTCGCCGCGGATGACGCCGGAGTAACCCCCCTCCTCGTAGAAGCTGAAATCGTCCACCTTCTCATAGCTGCCCCCCTCGGCCCGGACCAGGTTGTTGAACAGGCGCTCCAGCCCGGACCCGGCGGCCCGGGCCATGGAGGCGGCCAGGGAGATGGCCCGCTCCGGGGTCTCGCCGTAGAACTTCCGCCCGTTGATCTGGACGGACCCGGGGGGGAACAGGTCCCCGTCGGTGACGATCATCCGCCTCCGGGCGCTGATCTTCTGGGCCCCGGACCAGCCCGCCACGGCGCAGCCCGTCCTTTGCAGGTGCTCCGACAGCTTGGACCAGGGCAGAGCCCAGCAGAGGGGCAGGGAGAAGGTGGCCGCCGCAGGCAGAATGGCGGAGAGGTTCAGCAGGAAGTCCTCCTTCCGTCCCTGTCCGGCGGAGCTGAGCACGGCAAAGACCACCGAGGCCGCCAGGAAGACCGGCAGCAGGGCCGTCTGCCAGATGGTGGCCACGTCGCTCCGGGCGGCGGTGGTGTAGAAGCCGGGGACGGAGCCCCGCTGCTTGCAGGCTCCCTGGGGGGTGTTGGTCACGAGATAGGGGGGCTCGTCGTCCATGGCGGCGGCCCGGAGCATGTCGTAGTTGCCCTTGCTCTCCCTGCGGACGCCCCACTGGGCGAAGAGCAGGGCCAGACAGCTGACGGCGGCGTAGGGCGTCACCCCCTCGGGGCGGGGGGCCAGCAGCCGGGAAACACAGTCCGCCGCAGAAACCAGCACGGAGAGGGACACCAGGAGCTCGCTGACGCAGCGCCGCCGGAGCAGCATACCGAAGCCCTTGAGGAACACGTGGCGGCAGAGGAGGGCCGTCAGCCCCAGGCAGACCAGCTGGACCACGCACTGGAGGTCCGGATCCCCGGACCAGTAGGGCACCCGGAGCTGGTAGCGCTCCAGGAGCAGGGCCAGGGTGGGGGGCAGGGCCGTCACCAGGGGCAGGAGGAGGGTGTGCTTCCGCCGGATGTAGAGCTGGCGGGCGTTGTGGGCGGCCTCCCAGAGCTCGGGCTCCGGGCCGATGGGCTCGGGAGCGGGCTCAGGCTCCGGCTCCGGCGGCGGGGGCAGGGTCTCCGTATCCTCCGCCGGGCGGCGGGAGAAGAGGCCCCGGCGGGGAGGCGGGATGGATTCCTTAGCCTCCTCCATGACGGCGTCCACGGTGCTGCCCACCACCTCCTCCAGAGAGATGGGCCGGGGCCTGGGGAGCTTCAAGCGGTCGGTCTCCGCCTGGGCGGCCCGTTCGGCCTCCTGGAGCGGGTCCGGAATGGTCTTGTGGGACTCCGAGGGCTCCTCCTTTTGAGCGGGGGCTTCTTCCTTTTTTTCCTCCGGAGCCTCCAGCGGCTCCTCCTCGGCGGCCTCCGATCCCTTTTCCAGGGGAGAATTCGCCTTGGGTTCGGCTTTCGTTTCAGCACCCCGGAGAAGCTGGTGCTCCAAGCTGCCGCCGTACTCCGCAAGGATATCCTCCAGGGAGAAATCGTCCTCCGGAGCGGGGGCGTTGGTCTTTTTTTCGTCCTTCTGACTCATGGGGGTTTCCCTCCTTTGGAAAGGGATGGAACGGGGGTAACCTGGGGTAAGCTAAGGCAGGCTAAGACAAAGTAGCCAAACCAATTCAAAGCAAGTCTACGTCGCCGTCGCTCTAGCCTGGTATATCACCAGACAAACAGAGCGCGCTAAAGTTCTTTTGGTTACTTTTCTTTCAAGAAAAGTAACCGTTGGCGGACGGATTCGTAGAGGAGGATGGCGGCGGCGGCGGAGGCGTTCAGGGAGTTGAGCTTGCCACGCATGGGGATGCTGACCAGAAAGTCGCAGCTCTCAGTTACCAGGCGGCTCATGCCGTCCCCTTCGCTGCCGATGACGATGGCGGCGGGTCCCTTGAGATCGGCGTCGTAGAGGGAGGTGGTCCCGTTGGCCGCCGTGCCGAAAATCCAGACGCCCCTCTTTTTCAGGTCGTTCAGCAGGGCCGGGAGGTTGGGCACCCGGGCCACGGGGACGTGAGACACCGCCCCGGCGGAGGTCTTGGCCACCACCGCCGTGAGCCCGGCGCTGCGGCGCTTGGGGATGACGACGCCGTGGGCCCCGGCGCACTCCGCCGTGCGGATGACGGCCCCCAGGTTGTGGGGATCGCTGAGCTCGTCGCAGACCACCAGAAGGGGGGGCTCCCCCTTGTCCGCCGCGGCCTGGAGAATGTCGTCCACCGTGGCGTACTCCCGGACGGAGGCCAGGGCGATGACGCCCTGGTGGGCGTGGGTGCGGCTCATGGCGTCCAGCTTCCGCTTGTCGGCCTCCACCACGACGGTTCCCGCCGCCCGGGCCTTGGAGGCAATGTGCCCCAGGGTCCGGTCCGTCTCGCCCTTCTGAAGATAGATCTTGTCAATGGCCGTCCCGGCCCGCAGGGCCTCGATGACGGCGTTCCGGCCCTCGATGATGCCGTCGGCCTCCGAGGCGGGTATTTTGCGCTCGTCCATAGGCGGTTCCTCCCTGGCCGGGGAGCCCGGCCTGAAAATTTTGTCGATACTTTATTAGTATAGCATAGATTCTGTCAACAATAAAGTGGGAATTTTCGAGGTTGGTATTTGGCAAGGGCTGGGAGAGTTAAAGGCTTTTGATGTGCGTCGGAATGTTTTCAAATGTTTGCATTTGCTTAGGAATCCATATGTTTGGCTTGCGGAAACGGGCCTTAAAAAATTGTGAAAGGCACAGCCCCGAAAGGCTGCGCCAAGCTGCATGGAGATATTAGCATAGCGGGGAGCTTGAGTTTCCCCGCATACGTTTTTGATGGTCAAGTCATGTCTGCGTTCCCGTTCCCATCGGCCTCGAGTCCAGCGAAGCGAGTCGAGGCCGAAAGCGAAGAAATTCCCACCAGAGCGCAGTTTTCGGCGAAGCCGGAAACGGAGCGGTGGTGGGAATTTCTGAGCTGTCTAGTGTTGACAAAAAAGATGCACCTGATCAGATCTGCGAGCGCAAGTGAGACGCTGCAAGTGCGGTGTACAAAGTGTGTTTACCTTCAGGCGAAAGCCCTAGAGGGTGTCTTCAAGCTAAAGATAGACAAAGGGAGAAAAAGCAGTAAAATAGGAGTATGAAACGACATGA
>CAMXNV010000057.1 GCA_947245315.1 uncultured Oscillibacter sp.
TGCGCAGCTTCTTCTCCTTCATCTCGGTCTCGGTGGCAGCGCCCACCTTGATGACGGCCACGCCGCCGGCCAGCTTGGCCAGGCGCTCCTGGAGCTTCTCCTTGTCATAGTCGCTGGTGGTGCTGCCGATCTGGGAGCGGATCTGGGCGACCCGGTCCTTGATGGCCTGGGAGTCTCCCGCGCCGTCCACAATGGTGGTGTTTTCCTTGGTGACCTTCACCTGACGGGCCCGGCCCAGCATGGAGATGTCGGCGGTCTTGAGCTCCAGGCCCACCTCCTCGGAGATCACGGTGCCGCCGGTGAGGACGGCGATGTCCTGGAGCATCTCCTTGCGGCGGTCGCCGAAGCCGGGGGCCTTGACGCAGACCACATTCAGGGTGCCCCGGAGGCGGTTGACGATCAGGGTGCTGAGGGCCTCGCCCTCCACGTCCTCGGCAATGATGAGGAGCTTCTTGCCGGACTGGACCAGCTGCTCCAGCAGGGGCAGGATGTCGGCGATGACGGAGATCTTCTTATCCGTAATCAGGATATAGGCGTCGTCCACTACGGCCTCCATTTTTTCCATATCGGTGGCCATGTAGGGCGTGATATAGCCCCGGTCGAACTGCATGCCCTCCACAACCTCGCTGTAGGTTTCCGCGGTCTTGGATTCCTCAATGGTAATAACCCCGTCGGCGGAGACCTTATCCATAGCGTCGGCAATCAGTTTTCCGATCTCCTCGTCGCCGGAGGAGACCGCGCCCACCCGGGCGATGTCCTTGGACCCGTCCACGGTCTTGGCCTGGGCCTTGACCTCGGCCACGGCGGCCTCCACGGCCTTGGCCATGCCCTTTTTCACGATGATGGGGTTGGCCCCGGCGGCCAGGTTCTTCAGGCCCTCGCCGATCATGGCCTGGGCCAGCAGGGTGGCGGTGGTGGTTCCGTCTCCGGCCACATCGTTGGTCTTGGTGGAGACTTCCTTCACCAGCTGGGCTCCCATGTTCTCAAAGGGATCATCCAGTTCGATTTCCTTGGCAATGGTCACTCCGTCATTGGTAATCAGGGGAGCGCCGTATTTCTTATCCAGGACCACGTTCCGTCCCTTGGGGCCCAGGGTGATCTTTACGGTATCGGCCAGAGTATTGACGCCGGTCTCCAGGGCCTTACGGGCCTCCTCGCCGCGCTTGATAAGTTTAGACATAATAGCAGTTCCTCCTACTTCAAAGAAAATTTTACGGTAGAACCGCGAACCCAAACAGCGAAGCGCCTTTGGGTTCGCCGGGGGTCCAGGGGGTGTCCCCCTGGTTTCTCCGCCACGCGGAGAAATAAATTGAAATCATTTTTGCGACGACACGACAGTGCCTCTCCTCGCGGCATAGCCGCTACGGCCTTCGCTAAAAACATGCCACCGGCATGTTTTCTTAACGCTGCGGCGTCACAAAAATACCTCGACCCTAGCCGCCTTGGGCGGCGGCTCCAGTGACCGACGTCACTGGAGGGGGGAATCCAAAGGGGGGACGAAGTCCCCTCTTTGAGACCGAAGGTCATTCGACGATGGCCAAAATATCGCCCTGCCGGACCACCGTATACTCCACGTCCTCCAGCTTCACCTTGGTTCCGGCGTACTGGCTGGTGATTACCTTGTCTCCGGGCTTCACCGTCATGGTGACTTCCTTTCCGTCCACGGTGCCCCCGGGGCCCACGGAGATGACCTCCGCCACGGAGGGCTTTTCCTTCGCGGAGCCGGTGAGGATAATGCCGCCCTTGGTGGTCTCCTCGGTCTCCACCATCTTCAAAATCACGCGGTCTGCAAGCGGGGTAAGTTTCATGTCAGGTTCCTCCTTAAAATATAAAAATTAGAAAAAACACAATCACTGTTAGCACTCAAATACCCGGAGTGCTAACAGTGATTATCATAGTACAGTCCGCCTCGTTTGTAAAGAGGGATTTCCCCAAAAGTTATGAAGAATTTGTAAATGTTGCCTCCGCCGCCGGCTCATTCCAGCAGCCAGTCGTCCACCACGTCCCGCAGGGCCACCGGCGTCACGCCGCCCCGGAGCAGCCGCTCCGCCAGCTCCCACACCCGGGACCGGGAGGGGCTGAGGTCCGCCGCCGAGGCCGCCTCCTCCCCCAGCTCAATCCGGACGCCGTAGGCCCCCGTCTCCTCCTCCAGCAGGTAATAACGCGCCTGAGTCGTCAGGCAAGGGGCCTCTCCCACCAGCAGCATGCGCACGCTCCGCTTCCTCCTTACAGAGCCCGCGGCCCCCGGAGGAGCTGCGGGCGTTTTCTTAGAGCATACCACAGGCGGCCCGGAAAGTTTGTCGAGTCCTGTCGAAGGACCTCACTCCCCCTCTTCTCTCAGCAGCACCTCCAGCTCCTCCCGGCGGAACAGGAGGTTCAGGGCCTCCAGCAGCCCGTTGGAGGTCAAGTGCTCCGGCAGGTCCAGCCGTCTCAGCAGACGGCGGCGGCGCTCCGCGCTGCCCTCCCCGCCGCTGAGGCCCAGGGCGAACAGGTCCGCCTTGGTCAGGGCCTCCCGGGCCTCTCCCGGGGCCTCGTCCTCGAAGGTGGCCCCGGCCCGGCGGAGGGCCTCCAGCAGCACGGCGGGGGTCATGCCCTCCACGCCCAGCTTGCCCTCCTTGCCGCCCTTGCGCTTCCGGCGCTCCTTTCCCGGCACGTCGGGGATGTAGGCCTGCTTCACCCTGTCCCTGGGCAGGGCCCCCTTCAGGTAGTTCCGGAGGAGAAAGCCCGCCCCGTCGCTGTCCGTCAGGATGATGAGGCCTCGCTTCTCCGCCAGCCGCCGGAGGAAGGCCAGCTTCTCCTTGTCGTGGAACACGGCGTAGCCCCCCAGGGTCACCACCGTGGCCTCCACCACCTGGGAGACGGTGTTCTTGTCGTAACGGCCCTCTACCACGATGACCTCCCGTATCCGCTTCATGGGCGCTCCTCCGTTCTTCCGCTCACGAGGCCGGGGCGGCGGCCAGGCGAACCAGCAGTAATTTCAATTCTCCCGGGCCGTCCACGCCCCGCTCGCTCTTCATCCGGCGGTCCAGCTCCTGGCACTGCCGCACGGCCTGGGCGCACCAGGCCCCGGTGGTCCGCCGGGCGGCGGAGAGCAGGAGCTTGGCCGGGTAGTCGGACTTCATGCCCCACAGCTCCATCAGCCAATAGCGGTCCCGGCCGCTGTCCAGGGCCAGCCGGGCGGTCCAGATGCGGCGAAGCTGGCTCCCCAGGGCCGCCAGGATTAAGATGGGCTCCGTCTGCATTTTCAGCAGGTCCCCCAGGATGGAGGCCGCCTGGTCGTAGCTCCCCTGGACCACGGCGTCGGACAGCTTGAAGACCTCCGCCGACAGCACCGGGTCCGCCACGGCGTCCACCTCCCGCCGGGTGACGGCCTTGCCCTTGGTATAGGCAGCGATCTTCTCGATCTCCGGCACCAGCCCCGTCATCAGCCCGCCGCAGAGGAAGACCAAATACTCCGCCGTCTGCCGGTCGATCTCCTTCCCCAGGGCCTTGAAGCGCCGGGCGATCCAGGGCAGCAGGTCGCTGCTCTCCGCCGCCGCGAACTCCACGGCCTCCGCGTGGGCCTCCAGGGCCCGGCAGAGCTTCCGCATGGTCCGGTTGGGCTTGTACTCCAGGGTGTCGTACACGAAGACCACGCAGCAGTAAGGGGGCAGGTCCTCCAGCATGGCCGTGAGGCGCTCCCGCTGGTCCTCGCCCAGCTTGAAGAGGTCGTAGTCCGTCACCACGATCAGCGTCCGCTCCGCCATCATGGGCATGGCCTCCGCCATCTCGCTGAGGGCCTGGACCGTCAGGTCCTTCCCCTCCAGGGAGTGGCAGTTGAAAGTCTCCGCCCCCGGGGGGATCAGGGCCTTGCGCAGAGCCCCCAGGTAGTACTCCCGGAGGTAGCTCTCCTCCCCGTAAAAGATGTAGGCATTGCCGGGCGTCCCGGCGGCCAGGTCCGCCTTGAGCTTTTGCAGGGCCTCCCTACGGCGGGGAGGCTTCTTCGTCGTCGCCATGTGTCTCCTCCTGATTCCAGGCCAAGTGAATGGTACCGTGCAGGTCCGTCCGGTAAATATCGCAGCCCGCCCGGGCCAGCCGCAGCAGGGTCTCCTCCGCCGGGTGCCCGTAGGAGTTGGCCCCCACGCTGACAAAGGCGGTCTCCGGCTCCAGGGCCTCCAGCAGCCTCTGAGAGCTGGCGTACTTGGAGCCGTGGTGCCCCGCCACCAGGGCCTCGACGTCCGGCAGGTCATAGGCCTCCAGCAGCTTGGCCTCCGTGGCGGCGTCCATGTCCCCGGTGATGAGAAGCTCCCGGTCCCCGGCGGCGGCCAGCACCGCCAGGCCCTCCTCGTTGTCCCCGCCCCGGCCCACCGGCGGGAGGACCCACAGGGCGGCCCGGCCCAGGTCCAGCGCTTCCTCCTCCGTCACAAAGCGGACGGCGGCGCCGTGTTCCAGGGCGGCCTCCAGCACCGCGTCCCGGAGGCCCTCGTCCTCCCCTCCCCGGGGGACCAGCAGCGTGTCCACCTCCAGCCGCTCCAGCAGGCCCGGCACGCCGGAGACGTGGTCGCTGTCGTAGTGGGTGAGGATCAGCCAGTCCAGCCGTCGGCAGCCCATGCTCAGCAGCTGCCGGGCGGCGGTCTCCCCGGGGCGCTTCCAGCCGTTGGCGCTGCCGCAGTCCACCAGGGCCCGATGGTCCCCCGAGGACAGGACCACGCTCTGTCCCTGGCCCACGTCCAGCACCAGCACATCCAGGTCCGCCTGAAAGCGGCGCTCCCCCAGCCGGACCGTCAGCGCCAGAGTCAGCGCCGCCAGCAGGGCCGCCAGGGCGTACCTCCGCCGTCCCGCCTTTCCCGCCAGCCAGGCGGCGGCAAAGAGGAGGTAGGCGTAGGCCAGCCAGAACTTCAAATAGGGATTGGCGAAGTACACCGCGTGATAGGGCAGCCTGGACAGCAGCCCGGCGGTCCCCAGCACATAGTCCGCCAGCAGCCCCGCCGGGAGGGCCAGCAGCCGCCCCAGGGGCAGAACGGCAAAGCTCGCCAGCACCGCCGCCATCCCCAGGACAAAGGTCCCGCTGGCCGCCCAGATGCAGAGCAGGCTGCTCAGCGGCGTGACCAGCACCAGGGAGCCGAAGTAGTACCCCGCCAGGGGCGCGGTGAAGACCATAGCCCCCGCCGTGGCGGAGAGGGAGGCCGCCAGCACCCGGAATATCTTCCCCCGCTTCCCCTCGCCGGTCAGCCGCCGGTAGACCCCCGGCGTCAGCCACAGCAGCCCCGCCATAGCGGCAAAGGACAGCTGCAAGCTGACGGAGGCGGCGGCGAAGGGATTGGCCAGCAGGATCAGCAGCAGGGCCGCCAGCAGGGACGTGGGCCCGTCGTTCTCCCGGCGGAGGAGCACCGCCAGCATGGGCAGGGACAGCATGACGCAGGCCCGGAGCACCGAGGGGCTCCCCCCGGTGAGGGCGGCGTAGAAGGCCAGCAGCGGAATGCCCAGCAGCGCCTGGAGCCGGCGGTTCTGCACAACCAGGCCCGCCAGGGCCATGAGGAAGCCGCAGTGCATCCCCGACACCGCCACCACGTGGGCCAGCCCCGCCTCCGTCAGGGCCGTATAGGCGGCCTCCGAGAGTCCGGTCTTGTCCCCGGTCAAAAGCCCGGTGAGAAACCCGGCGGCGTCTCCCCGAAACAGCAGCTCGATCCGCCGCCCCATGGCCCGGGCCAGCTGGGCCGGGTACCAGCGGGGGCTCCCCCTGCTCCCCTCCCCCGCCGTGACGCCGCCCCGGCCATAGGCCAGCAGGAAGACGCCCTTGGAGGTGAAGCTGGTGATGTCCTCGTCCCGGATCCGGGCGGCGTCCCGGAGCTGGGCATAGCCGGAGACGGTCTGTCCCGGCTCCAGGTCCAGAAGCTCCTCCCCGCCGTAGAACAGCGCCCTGCCCGGCAGGCCCTCCAGCCGCACCGGCGCCCGGGCGCCGTGGTCCGTCCGGACGGCGTAGCCGCAGAGGGTGGCCTGGACATAGCCCTCGCTCCCCGCCAGGGCCTGACAGGGGGCCTGGACCTGCCGGGCGTAGAGCCAGCTGTACCCCAGCCCCAGGGCCAGGGCCGCCAGCAGCACCACGCCCCGCCGCCGCCAGACCCGGGGCAGCGTCAGGCACAGGAGGGCCCCGCCCAGGCCCGCCCAAGCTCCCGCCAGGGCCCAGCCTCCCGGCAGCAGGTACTGGGCCAGGAAGACGCCCAGGGAGAACCCTCCCCCGAAGACCGCCAGACGCCTCACGGCCGCCACCTCCCCGTTCTCTCTCCGCCCTGAAAAAAGCTCCCAGAGGGGTTTCCCTCCGGGAGCCTGATTCCTAGGGCCAGTTCACATAAGCCCAAACGCACGTCTTCCCGGCCTATTTTGCCGTCTACTGCGTTAAAAATTTTTGACGTACGTCAGTACGCCTGCAAATTTTTGCCTTGTATCCGGCGAAAACTTGCTCGGGAATCCGCACATTTGGTTTATGTGAGCTGGCCCTAAGTCACTCCGCCAAAATCAGGCGGCTCCCCGTGACCAGGGGGCTGTTCTCCGTCAGCTCCGGGACGAACTCCGTCCTTCCGTCCGCTCCCGCCGCCTGGGCCACCAGGCCGGACAGGGTCTCCACCTGCTCCGGGGCCGCGGCGGCATAAATCCGGTCCACCCGGCCCGCCAGGCGGCTCAGGTCCAGACCCGCCACGGTGTCGGGGCCCTGGGTGATGATCTCCGCCGGAATCTCCACGGACAGGAGAATGTCATAGGGCTCCAGGGCCGTGTTCAGGTCGCTCAGCAGCAGGTCCAGGTTGTTGGCCAGGGGCACGTCGGTGTTGTAGGCAATCTTATTGATTTTTCCCACCGTGGGATAGCTGAAATCCGTCAGCAGCAGCTCGTCAAAGCCCAGCTCGGCGATCTCCTTGGCCAGGGCGCAGACATACTCCCGAGCCCCGGGCTTGGCGGGGTCCAGCCAGAGGCTGTTGTTCCCGTCGTAGAAGATATAGCCCCCGGTGTTTTTCAGGCCCCGGCCCTCCACGTCGGCGTTGGCCGCCTTGAAGTCCTGGAGGCAGGACATGCTGGCGATGGTGTGCAGCCCCTCCCGGGAGGTGAAGAGCCCGATTGCGTAGGCGGTCTCCTGGGGGTCCTCCCCCTGTTCGTTTACAATCTCCACCGCGCCGGACACGGCATTGGCGGAGTCAAAGTAGATCGTCCCGTTGGAGGTCTTGAGGCGGATGGCCACGGCGTTATAGGCCCCGGACCCGCCGCCGAAGGCCAGCGTGTCAAACTCCCCCCAGGCGCTCTGCCGCAGGGGCTGCGCCGGAAGCGAGAAGGCCACGGTCTCCTTGGGCCTCTGGTCCTCCGGCTCCTGGACCACCAGGTCCACGTCCGGCTGGTTCTCCGGGTCCTCCGTCCCCCCCTCCGGCGGGGGCTCGTGCTCCTCCGTCTGCCAAGGCAGGACGATCTGCCGCCGCCCGTCGGCGCTGTAGACAAGGAACTGCTGCAAATAGATGACGCTGGCGGCCACCGCAATGACCACGACCAGTATCAACGCCATCAGAAACCTCCACTTGGACCCCCGGCCCCGGTAACTGTTGTAGCCCTTGGCTCCCGCCATGCGCGTCACCTCTTTTCAGGAGCGGCGCTCCCGTCTCTTCGCGTTTGGTTTCGGACCCGCGGTCCTCAGCCCTCCAGGGCCATGGTCTTGTCCACCCGGCGGGCGTGGCGTCCCCCCTCGAACTCCGTGGAGAGGAACACCTCCACCATCCGCTCGGCCATGTTGGGCCCGGTGAAGCCCGCGCCGATGGCCATCATATTGGCGTCGTTGTGGCGGCGGGTCATCTCCGCCTGGAGGCAGTCCGCGCAGTGGGCGCAGCGGATACCCTTGATTTTATTGGCCGCGATGGAGATGCCGATGCCCGTGGTGCAGATCACGATGCCCCGGTCGCAGGTCCCCTCCGCCACGGCCCGGGCGGCGGCGGCGCCGAAGTCGGGATAGTCGCAGCTCTCCTTGGAGCGGCAGCCGAAGTCCTCATAGGTATGCCCCAGCTTCTCCAGGACCTTCATCACGTGCTGTTTCAGATCATAGCCGCCGTGGTCGCAGCCCAAAGCGATTTTCATGGTAGTATTCCCCCGTACTCTTAAAATTGTGGCTTATATTGTACTCCAAATTTTCCAAAAAAGCAAGATGTTCGTCCTCATAAAATCTCCCGATTCCCCGGGCAGGGCCCTACAGGCTGTGCCAAACGGGCCGCCGCCCCTCGAAGGTGCAGAACCGGGTGAAGCCGCATTCCCGCAGCAGCGCCTGCCGCTCCCGGACGGCGCAGCCCACCGCCCCGGCGGCGTGGGCGTCGCTGCCCAGGGTGACGATGGGCTCCGCCGTCATGTTCTTGTAGAGCCGCAGCCGCCTTCCGTCGGGCAGGGGCGTGTTGCCCCGGTTGGTGTTCACCTCAATGCCGATGCCCTTTTGATTCAAGAGGTCGAATATCTCCGCAATCTCGCCCTCGAAGCGGTCCATGCTCAGGTTCCAGCCCCGGTTCTCGTTGAGGTAGCGCAGGGGCAGGGTCAGGTGGCCCAGCACGTCAAACTTCCCCCACGCGGCCATCTTCTTCACCTGGCCCAGGTAGTCCGCGATGCCGGCGTAGGCCTCCTCCTCGGTCTTGGGATCGAAGAAATAGAGGTCCTCCCCGTTGTAGCGCCGGGAGAGCATGTGGACGGAGCCGATGATGAAGTCCAGGGGCGGCGCGCCCTCCAGCAGCTTCTCCGTGTGCTCGAAGCCCCAGCAGGCGTCCCCTAGCTCAATGCCCAGCCGCAGCCGGATCCGGTCCCCCATGGCGGCCCGGGCTTCAGCGAACTCCTCCGCCAGGGGAGCCCAGTCGTAGCCCTCCCGGAGGGCGCACCCGCCCCAGACCACCGGCTCCACGTGGTCGGTGAAGCAGATCTCGTCCAGGCCCGCCTGGACGGCGGCCTCCGCCAGGGCGGTCATGGAGTCCCGGGCGTCGGGGGAAACCCGGGAGTGGACGTGATAATCCGCCAGATACATGGCGTCACCTCTTTTTCTTTCCGAAGAACTTCTTCCGCTCCTCGTACTCCCCGTCTCCCATGGCCTCGGCGAACTTCTTCAGGGCTTCCTTCTGCTCCTTGTTCAGGTTCCGGGGGGTCTCAATGTAGACGGTGACGTACTGGTCTCCCCGGCCCCGGCCGTTGATGGAGGGGATGCCCTTGCCCTTGAGGCGGAAGGTGGCCCCGCTCTGGGTGCCCTCCGGCAGGTCGTATTTCACCTTGCCGTCGATGGTGGGAATCTCCAGCTCCGCCCCCAGGGCCGCCTGGGTGAAGGTGATGGGCGCGTCGCAGAGGACGGAGGTGCCCTCCCGCCGGAAAATCTCGTGGGGCCGGACGGTGATGGTAATCAGCAGGTCCCCGGCGGGGCCGCCGTTCTTCCCGGCGTTGCCCTGGCCCCGGATGGAGATGGTCTGCCCGTTGTCGATGCCCGCGGGGATACTGGCCTGGATGGTCTTCTTTTTCCGCACGGTCCCCAGGCCCCGGCACTCCCGGCAGGGCTGGTGGATGATCTTCCCCTTGCCGCCGCACCGGGAGCAGGGGGACGAGGTGGCGAAGACCCCCATGGGGGTCTGCCGCCGGACCTGCACCGTGCCGGTGCCGTGGCAGTCCGGGCAGATCTCCGGGGTGGTGCCCTCGGCGCAGCCGCTGCCCTGGCAGCTGGAGCAGGGCTCCAGCCGCTCCACGGTGACGGCCTTCTCACAGCCGAAGGCGGCTTCCTCAAAGCTGAGGATCAGCGACATGCGGACGCTCTCCCCCCGCTGGGGGGCGTTGGGGTTGGTCCGCCGCCCGCCGCCGAAGCCTCCTCCGAAGAAGCTGCCGAAAATATCCCCCAGGTCGCCGAAGTCGAAGCCGCCGTCAAACCCGCCGCCTCCGGCCCCGAAGCTGGGGTCCACGCCGGCGTGGCCGAACTGGTCGTACCGGCTCCGTTTTTCCTTGTCCGAGAGAATCTCGTAGGCCTCGTTCACTTCCTTAAACCGGGCCTCGGCCTCCTTGTCCCCGGGGTTCAGGTCCGGGTGATTGGCCTTGGCCAGCTTCCGGTAGGCCCGCTTGATCTCGTCGTCCGAGGCGCCCTTCTGCACGCCCAGGACTTCGTAATAATCACGTTTCTGATGTGCCATTCGTCGTCGCAAAGTCCGCTAAGCTCCATTTCCCGCTTTCGCGGAAAATTCCGCCCGCTCCCTTGCTCCTCCTCTCCGTCCCGAACCCGCTGCGCCTCGGGCCGGGTAATTAACAGGGGGATGCGGAGCCGCCTTTCAGCGGCCCCGCATAATCCCAATTTTATTTCTTCTGGTCCTCGTCGTCCACGACCTTATAGTCCGCGTCGTAGTACTGTCCCTCCTGGGCTCCGCCGGCGTCCCCGCCGGGCTGGGCGCCCTGGGGATTGGCCTGCTGGTACAGCTTCTCGCTGACGGCGTAGAACGCCTGCTGGAGGGCCTCGGTGTCCGCCTTGATGGCGGCCGTGTCCGTACCCTTCAGGGTCTCCTTCAGCTTGTCGAGGGCCCCCTGGACCTTGCCCTTGTCGTCGGCGGGAATCTTGTCGCCCATGTCCGCCAGGGTCTTCTCGGTCTGATAGACCATCTGATCCGCCTGGTTCCGGGTCTCCACTTCCTCCTTGAGCTTCTTGTCCTGGGCGGCGTACTGTTCCGCCTCTTTGACCGCTTTTTCGATGTCCTCCTTGCTCATATTGGAGGAGGAGGTGATGGTAATATGCTGTTCCGTTCCGGTGCCCAGGTCCTTGGCCGAGACGTTTACGATTCCGTTGGCGTCGATGTCAAAGGTGACCTCGATCTGGGGCACGCCCCGGCGGGCGGGCGCGATGCCATCCAGGTGGAAGCGGCCCAGGCTCTTGTTGGCCGCAGCCATCTCCCGCTCGCCCT
>CAMXNV010000058.1 GCA_947245315.1 uncultured Oscillibacter sp.
TCCGGCGGCGGCTGAGGGAGTTCCCCTGCCCCCCAAATCACAAGAATCTTGTCGACAACACTAAAATAGCACATATGTTCGAGCATGTCAAGAGGAAATTTACAAGTTTCTTGTAAAAAGAATTGACACCCGCCCGGGAGGCTGTTAAGATGGAAGAAAGAGCAAGGAGGGACGGCTATGTCGTTTGGAGACCGGATGCGGGCCCGCCGCGGGGAATTGGATATGACCAGGGCCGAGCTGGCGGCGCTGCTGGGCATCTCCCCCTCCGCCGTGGGGAATTACGAGACCGGGGTGAGCTTCCCCAAGGAGGAGATCATGCTCCGCCTGTTTGACTCCCTGGAGGTGGACCCCAACACTCTGTTTCAGGACAGCTTTCAATACAACAAGCAGCTCCTGGACCCCAGGGAGCAGCGGCTGCTGGAGGGCTACCGGGGCCTGTCCGCCCTGGGGCGGGAGACCGTGCGCACGATGGTGGACGCCCTGTGTGCCTACCGGGACGAGGCCGCCCTGGCGCCCGAGGCCCCGGAGCCTCGGATGATCCCCTTGTACCGGACCCCCGCCGCTGCCGGGTATGCCTCCCCGGCCTTTGGGGAGGACTTCGATCTCATTCCCGTCACCGGGGACGTGCCCCCGGCGGCGGAGTTCGGCGTGCGCATTCAGGGGGACTCCATGGCCCCTTACATTGCTGACGGCTCCGTGGTCTACGTGAATCGGGACCCCCTCAAGGCGGGGGACGTGGGCGTCTTCTGCGTGGACGGGGACATCTTCTGTAAGCAGTACTACCGGGACCCGGCGGGGATTGTCTACCTCTTCTCCCTGAACCGGGCCCGGGCCGACGCGGATGTGGTGCTCACCTCCTCCGGCGGCCGGGCGCTGGCCTGCTTTGGAAGGGTGATTATGCGGGCTTTCCCCCTGCCAGGGCGGTGAGGGCGCAAAAAGGGCCCCGGAGCCTCTTGACAACTCCGGAGCCTTTGAGTATACTGTAAAGACAGGAAGGGCGTTCTCCCTGGTGTGAGCAGAGGAGACGGCCAACTTTGCAAGTTTAGAGCTTGAAATTGCCGCTTCTCGCTAGTACTGGGAGGCGGTTATTTCTTGATCTGGAGGCCCAGAGAAACAGCCGCAATCACGAGCATAAGTACCGCGATGGTTTCCGTTAGGCTCATGGGCTTCCCTCCTTTCAGAGTTGGCCCCGCCCGTCCTGTCTGAGAAGATCATACCATGCTACAGCGAAAAATGCAACGGGTTGTACTCCTGTAATATCCCGTGCTCATTATAGCTACAGAACACCATGTAAGGGCGGGCCTGTGTGTCCGCCCTTCTATAATCCGGTTCACCGGGCGGCTATTCCCAAATCTTAAGCGGAACCAGGCCAAAGCAGTTGACAATTCCCTCCCAGGCGGATAAAATAAAATGGTTATTTTGGAACTTCTAACAAGAAAGGAACAGAAACGCTATGGATAAAAGACAAGTGGACGCCATCACCGCCCGGGACGTGGACTTTGCCCAGTGGTACACCGACGTCTGCAAAAAGGCGGAGCTCATTGACTACACCTCCGTCAAGGGCATGTTCATCTACCGGCCCTACGGCTACGCCATCTGGGAGAACATCCAGAATGAGCTGGACCGCCGCTTCAAGGAGACGGGCCACGAGAACGTCTACCTCCCCGTGCTGATCCCCGAGTCCCTCCTCCAGAAGGAGAAGGACCACGTGGAGGGCTTCGCCCCGGAGTGCGCCTGGATCACCATGGGGGGCAGCGAGAAGCTGGAGGACCGCCTCTGCGTCCGCCCCACCTCCGAGACCCTCTTCTGCGAGCACTACGCCAACATCATTCACTCCTGGCGGGACCTGCCCAAGCTCTATAACCAGTGGTGCAGCGTCCTCCGCTGGGAGAAGACCTCCCGCCCCTTCCTCCGCCACCGGGAGTTCCTCTGGCAGGAGGGGCACACCATGCACGCCACCGAGGACGAGGCCCGGGAGGAGACCATGTGCATGCTGAACGTCTACGCGGACTTCATGGAGAACTTCCTGGCCATGCCCGTCCTCCGGGGCCGGAAGACGGAGAAGGAGAAGTTCAAGGGAGCCGAGGAGACCTATACGGTGGAGTGCATGATGCACGACCACAAGGCCCTCCAGGCGGGCACCAGCCACTATTTTGGCGACGGCTTCGCCCGGGCCTTTGACATCACCTACGCCGGAAAAGACAACCAGCTCCACCATCCCCACCAGACCAGCTGGGGCGTCAGCACCCGGATGATCGGGGGCATCATCATGACCCACGGGGACGACAACGGCCTGGTCCTGCCCCCCCGGGTGGCCCCCATCCAGGCGGTGGTCATCCCCGTGGCCCAGCAGAAGCCCGGCGTGCTGGACGCCGCCGCCGCCCTCCGGGACCGGCTCAGGGAGGCGGGCGTGCGCTGCAAGATGGACGACGGGGACAATACCCCGGGCTGGAAGTTCGCCGAGTACGAGATGAAGGGCGTGCCCCTCCGCGTGGAGATCGGGCCCAAGGACATGGAGAAGAACCAGTGCGTCATCGCCCGCCGGGACACCGGGGAGAAGGTGTTCGTCCCCCTGGCGGACCTGGAGGAGACGGTGAAAAAGCTCCTGGACGCCGTCCATGAGAACATGTACGCCATGGCCCTGAAAAACCGGGAGGACAACACCTTTGACATCTCCACCCCCGAGGAGGCCAAGGCCATCGCCGAGGGCAAGGGGGGCTTCCTCCGGTCCAAGTGGTGCGGCTCCCTGGAGTGCGAGCTGGCCATGAAGGAGCGGGCGGGGGTCAGCTCCCGTTGCATGCCCCTGCGGCAGAGCGGCACGGAGGGCGTCTGCCCTGTGTGCGGGAAGAAGTGCGCCACGGACATCTATTGGGGCGTGGCCTATTAAGAACTGACCGGGGCCCTTGGCACGGCTCTTCGCCGCGCCGGGGGCCCTGGAAGCATATTCCCCCCTTCCAGAAACAGCGGCACAGAATAGGAGGCTTTCATGTTCTGTAAATGATGCGGCTCCCAGCTCCCCGACGACGCGCGCTTCTGTCCCAGCTGCGGCCTGGACCTGGGCGGCCTGTCCCGGCCCTCCGTCCGGCAGGAGACCAAGCTGGAACCCAGACCGGAACCTAGGCCCGAGCCCAAGACCGAGCCCAAGCCCAAGGCCCGGAAGTTCACCCCGCCCTCCTTCGAGAAGCCCGCCGCCTCCGGCGGGAGGCTGAAAAAGCTCCTGATTCCCATTGTCGTGGCTGCGCTGACAGTGGCCGCGGCGGTTGTAATACACGGGCATTTGGAGGACAAGAAAATTTATCAGCTTCCGGACCCGGTCACCTTCTTCGGCCAGGAGGCCAAGAACATAGACCGGGAGGAGGACAGCGAGCGCTATACCTTCCTGTTCGACGGGGACCCGGCCCCCATGGTGGAGGCCTATGAGGACCTGCTGGATTCCGAGGAATACGACCTCTTTATGATGAAGGACACCGGGAGCGACACGGGCCACGAGTACCTCATGTCCTCCAGCAAATTCGTCTTCATGGGGCACAGGTCCAAAGCCTGGGACAACATGGACGCGGTGCTGCTGGACGACTGGCTCCTGGACAGCGGGGCGCACGTGGTGGAGGTCACCCTTTACAACCTCCATCACCTGGAGTTCACCCCCCAGGACCGCTACAAGGGTCCCCCCATCGGTGTGTCCGGCGGCTCCGCCCCGGCGGATCCGGCGCCCGTTCAGGACCCCGCGCCTGTAGAGCCCCCCCGCCGAAACGCCGGAGGCCCCTGTGGAAACCGCGCCCGCCGAGACTCCGGCCCCGGACCTCTCCGGCCCGACGCTGCCGGACATCGACAGCTTCAGCGGCGGCGCTTTGCAGCCCCTCCGGGGAGGCGTTTTCCTGGACCATACCAAGAAAAATTACAGCATCCATTACAACGCGAAATTCATTCAGGAATATGTGGACCTGCTGGGAAACTACGGATTCACGCTGAAACGCACCGTGGATTCCGGCCACGGAGATAACTACTACCTCTTTGACTACACCGGCCCGGGCACGGCGGGGACGTTCTACCCGGATGTAAAAAAGATCAAAGATGAGCCCGTCGCCGTTTATATCTGGGACTGTAGGGGACTTGAGATCCAGATCTATTATGCGGATGGCATCACCTACACGGACACCGGGGACCGGACCACCCAGACCCTGACGCCCTACGAGGGCTCCGCCGCCGCCGAGTCCTCCTCCACCGACTGGGGAGAGTCCTCCTCCAGCTGGAAGAGCGATACCAAGATCAAATGCACCAAGTGCCACGGGGACAAGGAAGTGGAGTGCCCCCAGTGCAACGGCTCCGGGAAGCTGGCCAACTTCGGCTCCACCCCCAACTACTCCGGCTCCAGCCGGAGCACCTACTCGGATTATAAGGACTGCACGAAATGCCACGGACACAAGACGGTCACCTGCCCCCGGTGCAACGGCACGGGCTGGGAATAAGGCGCTATGAGACCCTGGACACCGCCCGGGGCTGCGCCCTTTTGAGTATGCTCCTCTACCACGCCGCCTGGGACCTGGTTTACATGTTCGGCGTGAACTGGCCCTGGTATCGGGGCTTCGCCGCCCACGTCTGGCAGCAGAGCATCTGCTGGACCTTCATTCTCCTCTCGGGTTACTGCTGGTCCCTGGGGCGGCACCGGCTCCGCCGGGGGCTGACGGTCTTCCTCTCCGGGGCCCTGGTCACCGCCGTCACTTGGGCGCTTCTGCCCGAGAACCTGGTCTTCTGCGGCGTGCTGACCCTGCTGGGGGCCTCCTCCCTGCTGCTGATTCCCCTGGCCCCGGCGCTGGAGCGCCTGCCGCCCCGGGCGGGCCTTGCGGGGAGCTTCCTCCTCTTCCTGGTAACCCGGGACGTGAACGCGGGCTTCCTGGGTTTTGAGGGCCTGCGCCTCGCCGCCCTGCCCCCGGGGCTCTACCGGGACCACCTCACGGCCCTCCTGGGCTTCCCTCCGGCGGGCTTCTTCTCCACGGATTACTTCTCCCTCCTCCCCTGGTTCTTCCTTTTCCTGACGGGGTACTACCTCTTTCGCCTCCGGCCTCAGGAGGACCCCCGGGAGGGCCGCCGGGTCCCCCTGGTGACGGCCATGGGGCGGCACTCCCTTCTCATCTACCTGCTTCACCAGCCGGTGATCTACGCCCTGCTGACCGCGGGCCACTTTCTCTTGACAGGAGCGACGGTATGAACAAACTGGTCATGGGCGTCCTGGCCCACGTGGACGCCGGGAAAACCACGCTGTCCGAGGCCCTGCTCTACCAGGCGGGGGCCATTCGCCGCCTGGGCCGGGTGGACCACCGGGACGCCTTCCTGGACACCGACGCCATGGAGCGGGAGCGGGGCATCACCATCTTCTCCAAACAGGCGGAGTTCCAGTGGGGGGACCTGGAGGTCACCCTGCTGGACACCCCGGGCCACGTGGACTTCTCCTCCGAGGCGGAACGGGTCCTCCAGGTCCTGGACTGCGCCGTGCTGGTGGTCAGCGGCAGCGACGGCGTCCAGGCCCACACCCGGACCCTCTGGCGGCTGCTGGAGCGCTATCAGGTCCCCACGTTTCTCTTCGTCAACAAGATGGACCTGGCGGGGACGGACCGGGAGAAGCTCCTGGGAGAGCTGAAAGCCCGCCTGGACGGGGGCTGTGTGGACTTCTCCCTGCCCCCGGACCAGCTGGCCGAGGAGGCCGCCGTCTGCGACGAGGCCCTTCTGGAGCGCTACCTGGAGACGGGGGCCCTCTCCGAGGAGGACCTGACGGACCTGATTCGCCGGCGGAAGCTGTTCCCCTGCCTCTTCGGCTCGGCCCTGAAGCTGGAGGGGGTGGAGGCCCTTCTGGAGGCCCTGGGCCGCTGCCCGCCCCTGCGGGCCTACCCCGAGACCTTCGGGGCCCGGGTCTTCAAGGTCTCCCGGGACGACCGGGGGGCCCGGCTGACCTGGATGAAGGTCACCGGCGGCGTGCTGAAAACCAAGGACCTGCTGACCAACCGCCGCCCCGATCTGCCGGAGGGGGAGCTCT
Source organism: uncultured Oscillibacter sp. (assembly GCA_947245315.1). Lineage (GTDB taxonomy): Bacteria > Bacillota > Clostridia > Oscillospirales > Oscillospiraceae > Oscillibacter. Next base: position 6,029 of record CAMXNV010000058.1, read on the forward strand.
GGGAGGAGAAGGCGGACCAGCTCCGGATCTACTCCGGGGCGAAGTTCCGCCCGGCGGACCAGGCCCCTGCGGGGACGGTGGCGGCGGTGACGGGCCTGAGCCGCGCCCTCCCCGGCCAGGGCCTGGGCTTCGAGCCCCCCTGGACCGTGCCCTATCTGGAGCCGGTGCTGGCCTACCGGGTGGAGACGGAGGCGGACCCCTCCGCCGCCCTGAAAGCCCTGCGCCTCCTGGAGGAGGAGGACCCCCAGCTCCGGGTGTCCTGGAACGCCGGGGCCCGGGAGATCCGGGTCCAGCTCATGGGGGAGGTCCAGATTGAGATTCTCCAGCGCCGCTTCCGGGAGCGCTTCGGCATCGAGGCCGCCTTCGGCGCGGGCCGGGTGGTGTACCGGGAGACCATCGCCGCCCCCGTGGAGGGGGTGGGGCACTTCGAGCCCCTGCGGCACTACGCCGAGGTCCACCTGCTCCTGGAGCCCCTGCCCCGGGGCAGCGGGCTGCGCTTCGCCACAGCCTGCCCGGAGGACAAGCTGGAGGGCCGGTGGCAGCGCCTTATCCTCACCCACCTCTGGGAGAAGGCCCACCTGGGGGTCCTCACCGGGTCCCCCATCACGGACATGAAGCTCACCCTGACGGCGGGCCGGGCCCACGAGAAGCACACCGAGGGCGGGGACTTCCGCCAGGCCACCTACCGGGCCGTGCGCCAGGGGCTCATGAGCGCGGAGAGCGTGCTTCTGGAGCCCTGGTATGAGTTCCGCCTGGAGCTCCCCGCCGCCCAGGTGGGCCGGGCCCTGGCCGACGTCCAGCAGATGGGGGGCGAGACCGAGGCCCCGGAGACCCTGGGGGACGAGGCCGTGCTTACGGGCCGGGCCCCCGTGGCCGCCCTGGGGGACTACGCCCGGGAGGTGGCCGCCTATACCCGGGGCCAAGGCCGCCTGAGCTGCCGCCCGGGGGGCTACCGGCCCTGCGCCAACGCCGGGGCCGTGATAGAGGCCGTGGGCTACGATCCGGAGCGGGACCTGGAGAACACGCCGGACTCCGTCTTCTGCGCCCACGGCGCGGGGTACACGGTGAAGTGGAACGAGGTCCCCGCCCAGGCCCACGTGGACAGCGGCCTCCGCCTGAACGCCCCTCCGCCGGAGGAGGCCCGGGAGCCGGAGACCCGCCGGAGCGCCTCCTACGCCGGGACCCTCCAGCAGGACAAGGAGCTCCAGGCCATCTTCGAGCGGACCTACGGCGCCGTGAAGCGGCGGGACTTCCTGCCCCCCAAGGAGCCCCGGCGGCCCCAGGCCGCCGCCGCGCCGGAGACCCGCCCGGTCCGCCGCCAGCCCCAGGGGCCGGAGTACCTGCTGGTGGACGGGTACAACATCATCTTCGCCTGGGAGGAGCTGAAAGCCATCGCCCAGGACAACCTGGACGCCGCCCGGAAGGCCCTGTGCGACCTGCTGTGCAACTACCAGGGCTATCGGAAATGCGAGGTCATCGTTGTCTTCGACGCCTATAAAGTCCGAGGGGGCCAGGGCTCCGTGGAGCAGTACCACAACATCCATGTGGTCTATACCAAGGAGGCGGAGACGGCGGACGCCTATATCGAGCGGGCCACCTACGAGATCGGACGGGACCACCGGGTGAAGGTGGCCACGTCCGACGGGCCGGAGCAGCTCATCATCCTGGGCCACGGGGCCCTGCGCCTCTCGGCCTCCGGCTTCCGGGAGGAGCTGGAGCAGGTCCAGGGGCAGATCGCCCAAATCCTGTCCAGGAACAACCGCCAGAGCCACGGGGCCCTCCGGGCCGCCATGGAGAAGGCGCAAAAGGAGGAGACGCCATGAAAACGGCACTCACCGCCCTGACGGCCTACGCCGCCTGCACCGCGGCCCGCAGCCGCCCGGAGCGCCCCGGCCCCCGGAAGACGGAGCTCCTGGGGGGCCGTGTTCGCCTCCACGCCCTCTGGAACGAGGGAGCGGCCTTTGGCCTCCCCCTCCCGCCGGAGGCCCTGCCCCTGGCCTCAGCGGGGGCGCTGGCCCTGGTGTGGACCCGGCGCGCCCGGAGCCCCCTGGGAGCAGGGCTGGTCCTGGGAGGAGGCCTGAGCAACCTGACGGAGCGCCTCCAGACGGGGAAGGTCTACGACTACATTCAATTCCCCAAAGCCCCCCTGGGCCTAAAGAGGTATGTCTTCAACCTGGCGGACCTGGCGATTCTAACGGGAGCGGCATGCCTGGCTGTTTCCAAGGAGAAAAGGCGGAGGTGACTACCTCCGCCTTTTTCAGCAGTACTAAAACAAAACCCCGCAGCCGCAAGGCCACGGGGTTTCGTTCTGGAGGTGACACCCGGATTTGAACCGGGGAATCAGGGTTTTGCAGACCCTTGCCTTACCACTTGGCTATGTCACCATCGACATTGTTATTATATGCGAACTCTCAGAAAAAGTCCACCCTTTTTTAAAAATTTTTTCTAAAATTTTTTTCGCACCAACCCCCCCGTCTCTCGTCCTTCGTCCCTCGTCTCCCGTCCCCCGTTTTCTCTCCTCCCGCAAACCAGCGAAGCGTTTGCGGGAGGAAAGCGAAGGAATTCCCCGTCCGGCGCAGTTTTCGCCGCAAGGCGGAAACGGAGCGGTAAGGGGAATTCCTGAGCTGGAGCGGGCAACGAGGCTCGAACTCGCTACCTCCACCTTGGCAAGGTGGCGCTCTACCAGATGAGCTATGCCCGCATACGGGGCACCTGTGCGGTGCCCGCAAATGGTGCCCAGAGCCGGAATCGAACCAGCGACACGTGGATTTTCAGTCCACTGCTCTACCAACTGAGCTATCTGGGCAAGTGGCGACCCGGAACGGGCTCGAACCGTCGACCTCTAGCGTGACAGGCTAGCGTTCTAACCAACTGAACTACCGGGCCATAAGAAACGTGACGGGACGGGGAGGAAAAGAGCTGGTGGGAACAACTGGACTCGAACCAGTGACCCCCTGCTTGTAAGGCAGATGCTCTAACCAGCTGAGCTATGCTCCCGGGTCTGCCGTCCACGTCAAACGGCAGTGGCTATTATACGAAAAGAATCTGGTTTTGTCAAGGCATATTTCAAAATTTCCCTAAATTTTTTCCGCCGCCCCCTCCCGCCCCCCCGCGGACATTTTCTCTTTTCATTTTGCCGGTCCCGTGCTATAATTTTCCTTAGCGATAGTCAACGCAGGCGCAAAGCGCCCATGCGGTTCCTAGAAAGCCAAGCACAAAAAGCCGGGCCCCCGGGCCCTTCGGAAAGGATGCGCGGACATGAGTGAACGAATGGACCTGACGGAACGGATGCTCAGCCGGGAAGAGAAGTACCAGGGGAGAATCCTCAACGTCCATGTGGACACGGTGCGGCTGCCCAACGGCGAGACCTCCACACGGGAGGTGGCGGACCACCCCGGCGGCGTGGCGGTCCTGCCTCTGGACGATCAAAACCGCGTGCTGGCGGTGACCCAATTCCGCTATGTCTTCGGCAAGCCCCTGCTGGAAATCCCGGCGGGGAAGCTGGACCACCCCGGCGAGGACCCCTATGAGGCCGGGCTCCGGGAGCTGAAGGAGGAGACCGGCGCGGTGCCCGGCGTCTACCAGTCCCTGGGCCGCATTCTGCCCTCCCCCGGCTGCTACGGGGAAATCCTGCACCTGTATCTGGCCCGGGACCTCAGGATGGAGGAGCAGCACCTGGACCCGGACGAGTTCCTGAACGTGGAGCGGATTCCCTTTGACGAGATGGTCCGCCGCTGCCTCTCCGGCGAGATTGAGGACGCCAAAACCGTGGCTGCGGTGCTCAAGGCGAAGATTCTTTTGAAACTCTGAAAAATTGGGAATAAACAACCAGGGAGGCCGGACCCCTGCCGCTCCGGCGGCGGGCATCCCGTCCGGCATGTGAAGAAAGGGGTTTCCATGGCTGAGGAAAAGACAGTCCTGATCGTAGAGGACGAGAAGAACATAGTGGACATCCTGCGCTTTAACCTGGAGCGGAAGGGCTACCGGACCCTGGAGGCCTACGACGGCGAGGAGGGCCTGCGGCTGGCCCGGACGGAGAAGCCGGACCTGATTCTGCTGGACATCATGCTGCCGAAGATGATCGGCTTCGACGTCTGCGAGGCCCTGCGGAAGGACGGGGACAACGTGCCCATCCTGCTCCTCACGGCCCGGGAGGAGGAGGACGACAAGGTCCGGGGCCTGGAGACCGGGGCGGACGACTATATCACCAAGCCCTTCTCCATGCGGGAGGTCATCGCCCGGGTGGAGGCCAACATCCGCCGGACTTCCATGGCAACCCCGGCGGGCACGGCGGCGGCGGACAGCGCCATGCCCGTGGCGGGGGACCTGGCCATCAACACGGACAGCCACCAGGTCTTCCGGGCGGGGAAGGCTATTGATTTGACCCAGCGGGAGTACGAGCTGCTGACCTTCCTGGCCAGCCATCCCAACAAGGTGTACTCCCGGGTGGACCTGATGGAGCAGGTTTGGAACTACGGCTATGTGGGGGACGACGTGCGGACGGTGGACGTGACGGTCCGGCGTCTCCGGGAGAAGATCGAGGAGAACCCCGCCAGCCCCCAATTCATCCTGACCCGCAGAGGCGCAGGGTATTACTTTTCTGTCTCCTAAAGGCGGAGAGGGCCTGGACTCGCCCTTGCGGGCGGGGAGGGGGATTGCAGCCATGAAGATGGCTGGTCCTTTGCACCCCCCATTTTCTCCTTTTCTTCCAGAAGAAAACGAGAAAACGGGCCGTGCACGGTCCAAAAGAGTAAAA
>CAMXNV010000059.1 GCA_947245315.1 uncultured Oscillibacter sp.
ACTTGCACCCGTACATGATGGGCGGGCAGGCGGAGCGCATGTGGACCTCCTCCGCCCCGGACTCGTAGAGGAATTCCACCGTCTCCCGGAGCTGGGTGCCCCGGACGATGGAGTCGTCCACAAACAGCAGCTTCTTGCCCTTGATGAGCTCGTGGACGGGAATCTGCTTCATCTTGGCCACCTGGTTGCGCACGTCCTGGCTCTCCGGCATGAAGGACCGGGGCCAGGTGGGGGTGTACTTCACGAAGGGCCGGGCGAAGGGCTTGCCGCTGCGGTTGGCGAAGCCGATGGCGTGAGGCAGGCCGGAGTCCGGCACCCCCGCCACGTAGTCCACCTTGGGGAGCTGGCCCCGCTGGACCTCGTCCCGGGCCATGATCTCGCCGTTGCGGTAGCGCATGACCTCCACGTTCATCCCCTCGTAGCAGGAGTTGGGATAGCCGTAGTAGGTCCAGAGGAAGGCGCAGATGCGCATGTCCTTCCCGGCGGGGGAGAGGGTCTCCCAGCCCCCGGGGGTGAGCTTCACGATCTCCTGGGGGCCCAGCTCGTAGGCGTCCTGATAGCCCAGCTTGTGGTAGGCGAAGGACTCGAAGGAGACGCAGCAGCCCTCCTCGTTCTGCCCGATGAGCACGGGCAGGCGGCCCAGCCGGTCCCGGGCGGCGTAGATGCCCTCCGCCGTGAGGATCAGGATGGTCATGGAGCCCTCAATCTGCTCCTGGGCGTACCGGATGCCGGACACCAGGTCATCCTTCTGGTTGATGAGGGAGGCCACCAGCTCCGTGGCGTTGACCTTGCCGGAGCTCATGGCCATGAACTGGTGCCCGTGGTCGGAAAAGTAGCGCTCCACCAGCTCCTCGGCGTTGTTGACGATGCCCACGGTGGAGATGGCGTAGAGCCCCAGGTGGGAGCGCATCAGCAGGGGCTGGGGATCCGTGTCGCTGATGCAGCCGATGCCCGCCTGGCCGTGAAAGGAGGAGAGGTCCTTTTCAAACTTCGTGCGGAAGGGAGTGTTCTCGATGTTGTGAATCTGCCGGTGAAAGCCCTGGACGGCGTCGTAGGCGGCCATGCCGCCCCGGCGGGTGCCCAGGTGGGAGTGGTAGTCCGTGCCGAAGAAGACGTCCAGCACCACGTCCCGTTTTGATATCGCGCCAAAAAAACCGCCCATTAGCAGCCTCCTTATATTAGAGGGTGTCTTCAAACACCCAAAACGCTGTCTTGGGGCATCTTTTTCCGTCATGCCGCGTTGCTTCAGCTTGAAATCCGTCAGGATTCCCGCGCCGAAGCGCCTTGCCTGACGAAAAAATCTGCACCAATCCAGCATTCTGGGAATTTGAAGACACCCTCTAGAATCCATTAAAAAGCACGCAGGGCTTTTTATAGCGTCCAGGACGCGTTGGATTCTTATGAGATGTATTTTGCGCCGCTTCGGCGCAAAATGGAAATGCGTTTACGCATTTCCATTTCAGAGAAGCCGGGTTCTCTGAAATGAGTGTCATTTTTTACGCTTGCGCAGGAACCACCAGAGCCCGGCCGCCAGCGCCGCCGCCAGGAGCACCAGGACGGCGATCCCGGCGGGGGTGGTGGAGACGAAGATCACGGTGGGGCCGTCCGGCCCGCCGATGACGCCCACTTACAGGGCCTCGTTCATCCGGCGCATGACCTCGGCATAGGCGTCCTCCACGCCCCCCAGGTCCCGGCGGAAGCGGTCCTTGTCCAGCTTCTCGTGGGTCTCGGAGTCCCACAGGCGGCAGGTGTCGGGGCTGATCTCGTCCGCCAGGACGATGGTCCCGTCCTCCAGGCGGCCGAACTCCAGCTTGAAGTCCACCAGGGTCACGCCGCAAGAGGCCCAGAAGGCCTTGAGGAAGTCGTTGACCTGGAAGGCGTACTTCTTGATGGTCTCGATCTCCTCGGGGGTGGCCAGCTTCAGGGCCAGGGCGTGGTACTCGTTCAGCAGGGGGTCCCCCAGGCCGTCGTTTTTATAGGAGAACTCGATGGTGGGGGCGTCGAAGACGATGCCCTCCTCCACGCCGTAGCGCTTGGCGAAGGATCCGGCGGAGATGTTGCGGATGATGACCTCCAGGGGGACGATGGAGACCTTCTTCACCACGGTCTCCCGCTCGCTGAGCTCCTCCACGAAGTGGGTGGGGACCCCGGCCTTTTCCAGCTTGGCCATGAAGCGGTTGGTCATCTGGTTATTGATGACCCCCTTTCCCACAATGGTTCCCTTTTTCAGGCCGTTAAAGGCCGTGGCGTCGTCCTTGTAGTCCACAATGTACAGGCCCGGGTCGTCGGTTTTGAAAACTTTTTTTGCCTTGCCCTCGTAGAGCTGTTCCAGCTTTTGCATCATGCAAAGTCCTCCTTATATATTTTGAAGCTTTAAAAATTGAACTGGGTCAATCAGTGATAATCGGGGATCAGCAGACGGTTGGCAGTCCAGCTCCAGAGAAACTTCTCCGCCTTTTTCGCCATGCGCGGAGGCTTGAACTCCGGCAGGCTCAATACGGCCTCCAGCGCCTCCTGATAGCGCGCCGGACACGGCTTCCGGTTGTCGTGCATCCAGCGGGAGAGGGCCTCCCGGTCCTCCTCCGTCAGGGACCCGATGTAAGGTTCCGCGCAGTCGATGAGGGCAATCCGGCTGCCCTGTCCCTGGAGCTTGCGCTCCATGCCCTCCAGCCAGGGGAGAACATGATTTCTCAGGTCCCGCTCCAGCTCGCCCATAGCCCGCTCCACGCTTAAGCCCTCGGGCTTCTGGTAATACCGGCTGGCAATGTCGGCGGAGACGCCCACGGGAGAGCGCTTCCCCATGAGGAGCTTCTCCATGTGGACCCGTTCCCCCAGGCAGAAGGCGGGGTAGATCTGCCAGTTGGGATTGAAGCAGCAGTACACCCAGCCCACGCTGAGAGAGCCCGTCCCCTGGAAAAAATCCCGGCAGAAATGGATATGTTCATAAATGTGCCGCCCCCGCTCCCGGGTGAAACCATAGAGCCCGGGCTGGGTGCCGCCAAAGGCGAAGTCTGGGAAGCGCTCCGCCATCATCTTCACCAGAGGTCCCTTGATGGGGATACTCCTGGTCCGCACCATGCCCTCAAATCTCCGCCTGCAAGGCGGCGTCCTTCTCCTCGATCTGGGCGGCCATGTCCCGGCGGGCGGCGTCCAGCCAGGAGGCCAGGTTTTGGTCCTCCACGGCCAGAATCTGGGCGGCCAGGATGGCGGCGTTCTTGGCCCCGTTCAAGGCCACGGCGGCCACGGGGATGCCGCTGGGCATCTGCACGGTGGACAAAAGAGCGTCCAGCCCGTCCAGGGCTCCCCCCTTCATGGGGATGCCGATGACGGGCAGGGTGGTGTTGGCGGCCACGGCCCCCGCCAGGTGGGCGGCCAGGCCGGCGGCGCAGATGATGACGCCGAAGCCGTTCTTCCGGGCGTAGGAGGCGAACTCCGCAACTACGGCGGGGCTGCGGTGGGCGCTCATGACGTGGGCCTCGTAGGGGACGCCGAAGGCGTCCAGCTGGGCGCAGGCGGCCCGGACCACCGGCCAATCGGAGTCGGAGCCCATGAGTACGGCGACTTTTTTCATGATGTACAGTCTCCCTTCAAAATAGAATGCCTTAGAAATTGCCTGTTTTAATTTACAATGAGTCCAAAAGAGACGGCTCAGAGCTTTTTCCGCATCACCGTGTGGCGGAAGATGCCGTCGGCGAAGTACTCGGCGGAGCAGAAGACGGGCTTCCCGTCGATGTCGTAGTCCACCTCTTCCATGTACAGCAGGGGGAAGCCCTCCGGGACCTGCAAAATGCCCGCCAGCTTCCCGTCCGCCGGGATGGCCCGGAGGTCCGTCAGGTCCAGGTAGGGGTAGACGCCGCAGTGCTGCTGGAGGAAGTGGAAGATGGGCTGCCGGAGGTCCTCCTCCGTGTAGTCGTCCCGGATCAGGGATTTCTCGAAGACGTCCTCGCAGTAGACAGCGGGCCGCCCGTCGGCGGTGCAGAGCCGGGAGACCCGGAGCATGGGCGTTCCCGCCGGGAGGCGGAGCTGGGCGGCGGTCTTCTCGTCGGCCCCCTCCTCGGAGGTGCGGATGAAGGCCACCGCAGGGGTATAGCCGTTCTGCCGGATCATGTCCAGGAACTCGATCTCGATGTCCATCCGGGTCTGGACGTCCAGGACGTGGCGGTTGATGATGGTGCCCACGCCGTGGCGGCGGGTGATGAAGCCCTCCCGCTCCAGGGAGGCCAGGATGTCCCGGAGCTGGGTGCGGCTGATGCCCAGCTTGACGCAGAGCACGCTCTCCCGGGGCAGGCGCTCGCAACGGGCGTACTCGCCGGTCCGCATGGAGGCCAGGAGCTGGGCGCGGATGGCCTTTGTGTGGGAGATTTGACTGTTCATTCCAACATACCTCACTCAATGAAAATTCCGGGATGGGGCCCCGCCCGAATAGGTCATACCTATTGTATCGGTTTCAGGGCCGCCGCGCAATTGACAAAATTGACAGTTCCCAGGCCGTTCCTCTGACAGCTTCTTGCGATAATCGCAAAGAGGGGCGAAAAAAGGGAAGCGCCCCCGGCTTTTGCCGGGGGCGTGCTGAAAGAGCGGCGCTCAAATTCAGGCCAGGATATAGACGGTACAGGTCCGCCTGCCGAACTGGATGCATTCGTCGTAGGTGTCATAGTAGAGGTCAATTTTATTTCCCTTGACCCCCGTGTCCTCCGCCACGGCCAGGCCGTAGACCACGCTTCCGTTGGAGGTGGTGATATACATCCGGGTGCCCAGGGGGATGACCCCCTTATCCACGGCCACCGTGCCCACGTGGACGGCGGTGCCGCTGGCGGTCCGGGTGCCCACCCCGCCGTGCCCCGTGGTGTAGGCGGTGGCGGTCATGGTGCGGACGCCGGAGTAGTTCAATACCGTGCCGTCCTTCAGGGTCAGGGTTCCGCTGCCGTCGGCATTTTCGCTGACGTTGGAGATGCCTCCCCCGGTCTCCCCGGGCTCGGTGAGGCTCTCGTCCCCAGCGGGGGCGGAGCCCGTCGAGGGCTTGGGGGCGGGCTTGGCGGTGCCGTACTCCACCACCTGCTCCACGGCGGTGGTGCGGAGCTCCTCCACGAACTGGCGGGACAGCTCGGCGCCGTTGGACCACACCACCTCGTAGACGGAGGAGCGGACGCCGTCGGCCCCCTGCTGGATGATCTTCTCCTCGCCCTCCTTCATCTGGGGGTTGGGCACCCGCCGGGTGGGGAAGGAGACCTCCTCCGTCACATAGTCGTAATAGGTGAGCTCCGAGGCCACGTTCAGCTCCAGGCCGGCCTCGGAGATTTTGACGCCGATCATCTCCAGCTCGCTGGGGTAGATGTGCAGCCGCCCCAGCAGGGAGGAGATGGTCTCCCTCCTGGACTGGATGGTGACGGCGGAGCCCTCGTGCCGGACGGTGACCGTGGTGTCCTCCTTGAGGCTGATGTCATAGCCCCGGCTGCCGTTGGTGACGTAGAGCATCTGGGCGGACAGGTCCGGGGGAGCCTCCTCCTGCTGGGGGTCCAGGATAATGGCGGCGTCGTCGGCTCCGGTGATGATAAACAGGGAGTCGGCCCAGCCGGTGGCGGAGAGGCTGGTAATGGTGGCCACGGCCAGACAGAACAGCATCATGCCGCCGCGCCTGCAAAGCGTGTACAGCCGATTGGGTTGTTGGTGCGCGTTCACGATTCATACCCTCCTAAAAAGGTGATTTCTCGGCGGGGCGAAAGGCCCCGGGGCTTCCCCGGCCCGGAAGGGGCGGGGAGGCGGGAGTCCCCCTCGGGGAGTATTGGGCGGCCGCCCTCCCCCCGAAATCAGGCGGGGAACCCCGCCGGTCCGGCCGACCGGAGAAGGGGAGAACGCGGCTTGTTACTTTTGTTACCAATGGGAAACTGTGACCAGTATACACCCGAACCCCCACTTTTGTCAAGGCTTTTGGGGTCTTGAAGCATGATTATCCCCACTTTAGACCCATTTGGACAAGATTTGACTGGAAAAACTTTGAGGGGCGGGTGGGAAAAGGTTACAAAACGGTAACGGAAAAAGGGGAAAAAGGGGACCGGCTCCGGGGCCTGGGGAAGAATTTGCCTGGGAACCACTTGGAAATTAGGAGGGCGGGGAGCGCCGCCGCCCGGCCCCCAGGCCCAGCAGGCCCCGCAGCCAGAGGATGTCCCTCCAGCCCACCACCCGGAACAGCAGCCAGAGGGAGAGCAGGGCCAGCAGGTAGCACCCCGCCGGGGTCAGGACCCCTGTCAGGCCCTCCCGGGCCGTCAGCAGGGCGGGCGGGAGAGCGGCGGCGGCCCCGCAGAGGACGGCCAGCAGGGCCGGGGCGGGGGAGAGGCGGAGCTTGGCCGTCACCGCCAGGCGGCGGAGGCTGAGGGCGAAGTTCAAAAGGTGGGTGGCGGCGAAGCTGAAGTAATAGCCCCCCATGCCCCACCGGGGCAGCAGCAGCCAGAGGAAGGCCACGTCCAGCAGGGAGGTCAGCAGGTTGTACCGGGCGTTGGCGCTCTGCTGGCCCAGGCCCTTGCACATGGCGTCCACCACGCCGTCCAGGTAGAGGATGGGGAGGAGGGGGGCGTAGAGCCGTATGCAGGCCCCGGCGGCCTCGCTGTGGTAGAGCAGCTCCGCCAGGGGCCGGGCGGAGGCGAAGAGAACGCCCCCGGCGCAGACGCCGAAGAGCCAGGAGACCCGCAGCCCCTGCCGGGCCAGGTACCGGACCCGGACCTGGCCCCGGCGCCCGGCGCACCGGGAGAACTCCGCCACCAGCAGGTCCGCCAGGGAGGCCAGGATGGCGGCGGGGAACATGAGGACGGGGAAGACCATGCCGTGGAGGACGCCGTAGTCGGCCATGGCGTTCACCGTCCCGGCGTGGAGGGCCAGCCGCCGGGGGATGATGAGCTGCTCCACCGTGTTCAGCCCCGCCCGGAGGTCGTCCGCCAGGCCCACCGGAAGGGCCATGCGGACAATCCGGCCATAGGGCGGGCGGCCCCTGCCCGCGGCCCCCTCCCGGCGGAGGACCCACAGGACCCCCAGGGACAGCGCCGAGGCGGCGGAGGCCCCCAGGGCCACGGCCAGGCAGGAGCGGGCCTCCCCGGTCCACCGGGAGAGGAGGGCGAAGGTCACCGCCATGGCACAGCCCTGCTCTAAAAACTCCACGGCCACCAGGGTCCGCAGCCGCCCGGCGGCGGTGAAGAGGCCCGTCATCACGCCGTTGAGGCAGCCGATGGGCAGGAAGAGGGCGAAGGCCCGGAGGGCCTCCTCCCCGGCGGCGTTTCCGATCCAGCTCCCGGCGATTCGGGGCGTGAGGAGCCAGAGCCCCGCCGCCGTGGGCAGGGCGAAGAACAGGCCGTATTGAAAGCAGCCCGAGAGGACGGGCCGGACGCCCCGTCCCCGGCCCAGGGACTCGGCGGAGAGGTAGAGGGCGCAGGTCCGGACCCCGGCGGAGCCCAGGGTGAAGGCCAGCATCCGCACTGAGAGAATCAATTGCAGGAGGCCCACCCCGGCGGCCCCGATCCGGCCGGAGAGGTAGACCTGAAAGCTCATGGAGACCAGCCGGAGCAGCAGGTTCGCCCCGGTGAGGAGCAGCGCGCCGTAGAACATGGAGCTTCCTTTTTTCAAATATAACACCCCCGTCCTACACTATATGGACGGGGCTGGGAGGGTAGGACAAAAAGGGGAGGGCGTGTTGAATTTGCATGGGGCCTGTGCTAAAATAAAAACCATCTATCTATTGAAATTCGCGGAGGAGGACTGGGCAATGAGCGGCTGGCTGTTGATTTGGGTGCTGTTTGCCGCCGGGTTCGTTCCACTGGGGTGCGGAATTTATTTTCTGCTCAACCGAACGTTAAGGGCGGAGCGGGCTCAGCGCAGGGCGGGGATTGCGTTTATTGCCGTCGGGCTGGCGATGATGTTCCCCGTCCTGTGGGCGCTGGTTCCGCTTTTGCTGCGGGGCATACGCTTTGCGTAACGGATGACGGCTTTCGGAAAATACAAAATTAGGAAGGGAAGATTCGCGTATGAATATCGCCGTGATTGCCGGGACGCCGGTGGACACCCAAATGGGCGTGGACCTGCTGCGCCGCAAGGGGGCCGGGGCCCTGGGCTTTCCCGTCTCCCGGACCCCGGAGGAGCAGACCGCCTTTCAGGTGGGCTCCCAGTCCGCCCGGGAGGCGGCCCTGGGGGCTCTGCTGGACGAAATCAGGGCCCGGGGCATGGAGCGGGTCCTGCTCTACTGCAACTCCCTCAGCGCCACCATCGACGCCCACGCCCTGGCGGAGGCCCGGGGCCTTCGCATCTGGACCCCCATGGACGTCTACGGCGAGATCGCCCGGCGCTATCGCCGGGTGGGGGTCCTGGCCGCCAACTGCCAGGGGGCCGCGGGGGTGGAGCGGGCCATGGTGAACGCCGCCCCCGAGACCCTGGTCCTGGGGACGGGGAACCTGAACCTGGTGCTGGGCATCGAGGCGGGCCGCCCGCCGGAGGAGCTGGCGGAGCGCTGTGAGCATCTCCTCCGCTTCTTCGAGGGCAGCGGCGCGGAGGCCGTGGTCCTGGGCTGCACCCATTTTCCCTACGTGAAGGAGGCCCTGCAAAGGCGGACGGGCCTCCCCGTCCTGGACCCGTCGGAGACGCTGGCGGAGCTGGTCCTGGCCCCCTAAAAGGCGGAAATTTCCAGGTAAACGATTACGCGCCGTCTCCCCGGAAAACGGAGGGGCGGCGCCCCGCTTTTTCCGGAGATGGGGAGCCCCTGAGGCCGTAAAGATTCCGCAAGAAACGGCAAAATTTCCAGAAAAATTGCCGTTCACAGACTGGACATTTTTAGAAGAAGGGTGTACAATGTCAGGAAGTATGTGATAGTCTGTCCAGGCACGTCAGTGGCCCCGCTGGTGGGGACCGTCTTTTCCTCCGCGCCCGGGCCGCTGTCAGGAGTAAAAAATGAGGTGAAATAATGGCACAAGCGTTCTTTGGCGGCGTTCATCCCCACGACATGAAAGCCGCGACCAATGAAAAGGCCATTGAGCAGCTGCCTGCCCCGGCTCAAGTGGTCATTCCCATGTCCCAGCACTTCGGCGCGCCATGCACCCCCCTTGTGAAGGCCGGCGACCACGTGAAGGTGGGCCAGAAGATCGGCGAGTTCCGCGGGCTCGGAGCCCCCATTCACGCCAGCGTCTCCGGCACCGTCAAGGCGGTGGAGCCCCGGCCCTATTCCATGGGCGGGAACATCATGTCGGTCATAATTGAAAACGACATGCAGGACGAGGTCAGCGAGGAGGTCCAGGCCCCCGCGAATCCGGACGCCCTGAGCGTGGACGAGATGGTGGAGATTGTGAAAAACGCCGGAATCGTCGGCATGGGCGGCGCCACCTTCCCCACCCACGTGAAGATCTCCGGGGGCATCGGAAAGGTGGACACGGTAATCATCAACGGAGCCGAGTGCGAGCCCTACATCACGGGGGACCACCGGGCCATGCTGGAGCGCTCCGAGGAGATCATCGGCGGCGCTACATATCTGGCCAAGATGTTCGGCGTGGAAAAAGTCGTCATCGGCGTGGAGGTCAATAAACAAAACGGAATTGACCAGCTGAACAAAACCATCTCCGAAAAGCACGCCCCCGTGGTGGTGGAGGGCCTCCGCTGCCGCTACCCCCAGGGCGGTGAGAAGCAGCTCTGCCAGGCCATCACCGGCAAGCAGGTGCCCCCGGGCGGCCTGCCCAGCAACATCGGCTGCGCGGTCTTCAATATCAACACCACCTGCGCCATCTTCCGGGCCATCACGACGGGCATGCCCGTGGTGAAAAAGGTGGTCACGGTCTCCGGCTCCGGCGTGGTGGAGCCCAAGAACGTGGAGTGCCCCATCGGCACCCCCGTGTCCCTCCTGTTCGACTTCTGCGGCGGGCTGAAGGACGGCACCTATAAGCTCATCGCCGGCGGCCCCATGATGGGCATGGCCCAGTACACCGCCGACATCCCCGTGGCCAAGGGCACGGGCTGCATGCTGGCCTTCTGCGAGAAGGAAGAGCAGACCGTGGAGCATCCCCAGTGCATCCGCTGCGGCAAGTGCGTGGGCGTGTGCCCCATGCACCTGGAGCCCCTGTTCCTGTACCAGTATGCCTCCAAGGGCCTGGTGGATGAGCTGAACGACGCCCATATTATGGACTGCATGGAGTGCGGCGCCTGTGCCTACACCTGCCCGGCCCGGCTCCACCTGACCCATATGTTCAAGACCGGCAAGCAGCTGGTCAAGGACGCCGCGGTCAAGGCCAAGGCGGCCGCCGAGGCCAAAAAAGCCGCCGAAGAGGCGAAAAAGGAGGTTGTCAACAAATGACGGACTATAAAAATCTCAAGCTGATCGCCACCTCCTCGCCCCATATCCGCGGCAGCGAGACCACCCAGGGCATCATGAAGGACGTCATCATCGCCATGCTGCCCGCCCTGGCTTACGCCTGCTTCAACTTCGGCCTCCGGGCCCTGACCCTCACCGCCGTGTCCGTGGCGGGCTGCGTGTTCTTCGAGTGGCTGTACCGTAAGCTGATGAAGAAGCCCCAGTCCGTTCAGGACCTGAGCGCCGTGGTCACCGGCATGCTGCTGGCCTTCGTCAGCCCCGTGCAGATTCCCTATTGGATGATCCTGATCGGGGACGCTTTCGCGATCATCATTGTCAAGCAGCTCTTCGGCGGCATCGGCAAGAACTTCGTGAACCCCGCCCTGGCGGGCCGGGCCGTGCTGCTGGCCAGCTACGCCGGCACCATGACCAGCTGGGTGGACCCCGCCGT
>CAMXNV010000060.1 GCA_947245315.1 uncultured Oscillibacter sp.
CACCAGACCACTACATTACATTGACTGCGGTTCATTTGTGGCAGAATGGCACAGGTTGGAGGGGCGGTGATCGACCAGCAGGAGGGAATCGAAGCAGGAGCGTCTGGGGATGGCCTGGGCGCTCCGTTCTCTTTGTTGGTCCTCTGCTAAGTGCGCACTTACTCACCACCAGCCAGGGGCCGATGGTGGTACTGCCTGACGGCAGCCGTGCGCCCTCCGGGGGCGGCTCCGCCGGGGTGTCCTCCCCTGCCGGTATATACCAGCAGACGCCAACGGCGGCTTGTGCATCGGACGCAGCTGCGCCGATCACCGGGGGCTTGGGGGCCATCGGCCACCAACAAGCTGCGCCGGGTATATACCGGTGCATTGCTTGCCACTACTATCAGCGTCCAAAAACAAGGATTGAATATCTTCCACATCGGTGCTATACTCTGCTTGTGTCAATTCGACAGATCGGAGTTTATGGAGTTAATGATATGAAGTTAGACGGGTTAGGGTTATTAGTCAATGATATGGTAGGGATGATTCGCTTTTACAGGGATGTGCTCGGGTTTGAGATTAAGGAAGCGGAAGATACAGGAAATGTATATCTCGTAAAAGATGGAACCTTGTTTCTGCTATATGGGCGGAAAGACTTTGAGAAAATGACAAATCATCAGTATGATTATATCAAAGGATTAAATGGCCATTTTGAAATCGCGCTTTATGTTGATACCTTTGAAGAGGTTGATGCCTCATTTAGACGCACAGTGGAAAATGGTGCCACACCAGTGTTAGAGCCCACAACGGAGCCGCGGGGACAGCGAACCTGCTACATTGCTGATCCGGAAGGTAACTTGATTGAGATAGGCTCATGGAATAAGCCATACGAAGAGAAGGATTCATGAATTCCGGTTTATCGGGGGATTTCATCTTTATGGTGAAATCCCCCTTGACAAATGTTCTCTTGCCAGGGTAGCGCCAGCAGAAAGAGAAGCTGGTCGATTCGATACCCTCCAAAACTCCCGCCCAATCTAATTGCGTATGGAGAAGTCATTCCGGCTCCGCCGTTCATTCAGGCCCGCCCCTGGAAAGGGTCTAGCTTTTTCCCCCAAACCGTGCTATCCTAAAGCCATGCGCCTTAACACATTCTTAACGCCCCTCCGGGAGCCGGAAAGGAGTCCCCCATGTTCCACACCGTCAAGCAGTTCCTCCGGTCCTACGGCCGCCAGACCCTCCTCTATGGCCGCGCCATGTCCAAGTGGCTCCTCCTGGCCAGCGTCACCGGCATCTCCTGCGGCGCCCTGGGGGCCCTCTTCCACATCGCCGTGGAGGCCGTGACGGAGCTCCGGGCCGCCCGGCCCTGGCTGCTCTACTGCCTACCCCTGGCGGGCCTGGTGATCGTGGGCCTCTACAAGCTCCTCCGGACCGAGGGCCAGGGCACCAACGCCATCTTCGACGAGGTTCACAAGGGGGGCCATATCCCCCTCCTCCTCCTGCCCTCCATCTTCCTGGGCACCGTCCTCACCCACCTCTGCGGCGGCTCCGCCGGTCGGGAGGGCGCGGCCCTCCAGATGGGCGGCACCCTGGGCTTCCAGGTGGGCCGCCTCTGCCGCCTGGACGAGCCGGACCTCCGCATCGCTACCACCACGGGCATGGCCGCTTTCTTCACCGCCCTCTTCGGCACCCCCCTGACGGCGGTGATCTTCGCCATCGCCGTGGTCAGCGTGGACTCCTTCTATCATGCCGCCCTCTTCCCCTCCATGGTGGCCGCCCTGGAGGCCTACGGCATCTCCCTGCTCATGGGAGTGGCGCCCACCTGCTTCGCCCTGGACCCGCCGCCGGAGAGTGTGGGACTGCTGCTGCGCTGCGCCCTGCTGGCGGCCCTGTGCGCCCAGCTTTCCACCGTGTTCTGCGGCGTGCTCCACTGGACGGAGCACTGCCTGGAGAAGTACCTGCCCTGCCCCTGGGTCCGGGCCGCCGCCGGGGGCTGCGCCGTGATCGGGATGACCTTCCTCTGCGGCTCCGGGGACTACAACGGGGCGGGCATGGGGGTCATTGCCACCGCCGTGGAGCAGGGGACCGCCCACCCCGCCGCCTTCCTCTGGAAGCTGGCCTTCACCGCCGTCACCCTGGGGGCCGGGTTCAAGGGCGGCGAGGTGGTGCCCTCCTTCTTCGTGGGGGCCACCTTCGGCTGCGTCGTGGGGCCCCTGCTGGGGCTCCCGGCGGGCTTTGCCGCTGCGGTGGGGCTGGTGTCCCTGTTCTGCGGGGCCTCCAACTGCCCCCTGGCCTCCATCTTTCTGGGGATCGAGCTCTTCGGCGGCGCGGGAGCCCTCCCCCTGGCCCTGGCCTGCTGCGTGAGCTACGTCCTCTCGGGCTACAACGGCCTCTACTCCAGCCAGCGGATCCTCCACTCCAAGCTCAAGGCCCAATACATCAACGTCCACACCAACAGCGCCTCTCCGGAGGCGAGGCGAGAAACCGAGGAAGTGTTGAAATGATTTCCAAAATTTACCCCCCCCCCCGCGAAATCGGGCCGTCGACCGGGTGAAATCCCTGGCGATTCTAGGCGTGCTGCTGATCCACGCCAGCGCCGGTATTGTCTCCGAGCTGCCGCCGGGCTCCCCCTCCTGGCGCTCCGCCTTGTTCTGGAACGCTATCAGCCGCCCGGCGGTGCCCCTGTTCCTCATGGCCAGCGGGGCCCTGCTCCTGCCGCCGGAGCGGGAGCTGACGCTGAAAAAGCTCTACACCCGGAACCTGCCCAGGCTGCTGACCGCCCTGTTCTTCTGGGCGGCGCTCTATAAGCTGGTTTTCCTGGCCCGGATGGACAGCCTTACGCCGCCGGGTATCAAGGCGGCGGCTAAAAATCTATTGCTCTTCCGCCATGAGGAGCACCTGTATTACTTGCACATCATGCTCCTGGTCTACGCCTTCCTGCCCGTCACCCGGCTGATTGCCCGGAACGGGACTCGGCGGTCCCTGGAGTACGCCCTGGGGCTCTGGTTTGCCCTGGGCATCCTGTACCCCTCGGTCCGGGGCCTCCGGCCCTTCGCCCTGCTCGCCGGCATCCCGGTCCAGTGGCGGCTGAACCTGACCTATTCCTCCATCGGCTACACCCTGCTGGGGCACTATCTGACGGCCTGGCGTCCCCGCCCCCGGCGGTCCCTGTGCCTCCTGGCGCTCCTGTCCGGGTTCTCCCTCACCTTCGGGGGGACCTGGGCCGCCTCCCGGGCGGCGGGGGCCCTGGAGGAGGGCTTTCTGGAGGGCACCGGCGTGGGTGTCTGCCTGGAGGCCCTGGGGGTCTTCGGGCTGTGCCAGGGGGCGAGGCTTCCCGAGGGGCTGGAGCGGGGAGCCGCCTGGCTCTCGCGGGCCTCTTTCTGCGTCTTTCTGACCCACATCTTTTTCTTGCAGTCCTTTGCCCGCCACGGCCTCCGGGCGGGGGCGGGCCCCGTCCTTGTTGCCGTGCCCCTGGTGGCCCTCCTGGTCCTGGCCTGCGGCTGCGGGGCCTACGCCCTGCTCTCCCGGACGCCGGTGGCCCGGCGGTGGCTGGTCTGAGCCCGGTCAGGGCGCTTCCCTGCCGAAGACCTCCCGGGCCGTGAAGACAGCGTTCAGCACACGGGGGAAGCCTGTGTAGGGGATGCACTGGATGAACGTCTCCAGAATCGCCTCCCGCGTCAGGCCCACGTTGAGGGCTCCCCGGATGTGGACAACTAACTGCCGCTCACAGCCCCCGGCGGTGAGGAGGCTGGCCAGGGTGACCAGCTCCCGCTCCCGGAGATCCAGCCCCTCCCGGGCGTAGATGTCCCCGAAGGCGAATTCGGCGATGTAGCGCCCCAAGTCCGGGGCAAGATTCTCCAGGTCCCGGAGCACCGCCTCGCCGCCGCTGCCGTCGATCTGCCGCAGCAGCGCCAGGCCCCGCTCCAGCCTTGTGGGTTTTGTTGTGTTCATAAAAATTCCTCCCTATTGTTGAGTATGTTCGGAGCGTACTACTTCAACCATGGTTGAAGTCAAGACTTTTTTTGAAAGGGGCGTTTCCCATGACCATCGGTGAGGCCTCCCGGGAGACCGGGCTGCCGGAGAGCACCCTGCGTTACTACGAGCAAAAGGGCCTCCTCCAGGTTCCCCGGGACGGCGGGGGCCGGAGGGTCTACGGCCGGGAGGACCTGGCCTGGATCGCCTTTCTCTGCCGCCTGAAGGAGACGGGGATGCCCCTGAGAGAAATCCGCCGCTACGCCGAACTCCGGTACGCCGGGCCGTCCACGATGCCCCAGCGGCTGGAGATGCTCCGGGCCCACCGGCAGCGGGTGCTGGAGCAGCGCCGCCGCTGGGAGGGCTGCCTGGAGAATCTGGATGAGAAAATCCGGTTCTATGAAGAGGCCGTCTCCGGCGACTCCGCATAAAAGGACGCCTCCCACGGCATACTGTCTCAAACAGTATCTGCCACGGGAGGCGCTTTTTTATGACCCAGATTTTGCAAGACACCGGCCTGACCGTTCTCACCACCCTGCTGTCCCTCCTGGCCCTGTTCCTCCTCACCAAGCTGATGGGGGCCAAGCAGGTGTCCCAGATGACCATGTTTGACTATGTGGTGGGCATCACCATCGGCTCCGCCGCCGCGGAGCTGGCCACGGAGCTGGAGGAGCCCCACAAGCCCCTGACGGCCATCATCGTCTACGGCCTGGCGGCGGCGGCCATCTCCGTCCTCTGCTGCAAGTCCCTCAAGGTCCGGTCCGTGGTCTCCGGGCGGCCCATCGTCCTGCTGGAGGACGGGGTCATCTACCGGGAGAACCTGAAAAAGGCCAAGCTGGACTTGAATGAGTTTCTGACCTACTGCCGGATCGGGGGCTGGTTTGACCTGAGCCAGCTCCAGACGGCGGTGTTCGAGCACAACGGCACCGTCAGCTTTCTGCCCAAGGAGGCGGACCGCCCCGCCACCCCCGCCGACCTGAATAAGAACCCCTCCCAGTCCCAGGTCCAGACCCCCTTTGTCATGGACGGCAAGCTCCTCTCGGGGAACCTCCGCCAGTCCGGCAAGGAGGACGAGTGGGTCCGCCGGGCCCTGCTCCGCCAGGGCTACCGGGACGAGGGGGAGGTCTTCCTGGCCCTCTGGGGCGGGGGCGAGGAGCTGACGGTGTTTCCCATGGACCCGAAGCGGAAGGCCGGGGAGGCGCACCCGTAGGGGCGGACCTGTGTGTCCGCCCTTCTACAGGGAGTGCCGGGGGCCCGAAGAAGAACGGGGCGGGACAGAGCCCGCAAGGGGTGCGTAGGGCCCGCCCCTACATCCGTCTATCGATAGAACACCGTGTAGGGGAGGGGCTCTGCGCCGCTCTTAGTGGCTTTGCCGCTTAGAGCGGCGGCGTCCCCCTTGCGGGGGCTGTCCCCTCCCGTTCTATCGGGAGTGCCCAGGTTCCGGGAAACGGGCGGACACATAGGTCCGCCCCTACGGTGTTCCATCGATAGACGAAATGTAGGGGCGGATATCATCCGCCCGTCTCCTCAAGGGCTCCGGTTTCCCGGGGAGACGGGCGGCAGATTGCCGCCCCTACAAGCCGTCTTCCAGAAACGCGGCCTCAATGTGTCAGAATAAATTCTTCCAGCTCCTCCGCCGTGCTTACCACGGCCACCGCCCCGGCCTCCTGGAGTTCCCCCGGGGGCGCGTAGCCGAAGAACTCCACCCCGGCGCAGTCCACGCCGCAGGCCCGGGCCCCCAGCACGTCGAACTTCCGGTCCCCCACCATCAGAACCTGGGGCAGGTCCTTCTCCGTCAGGCCCAGCTGGCGCATGGCCTCTCGGACTACGTCCTCCTTCTCCCAGTCCCCGTGGGGCGGGCTGCCCACCAGGGCGGACAGGTGGGGCGTGAAGCCAAAGCGCTCGCAGATGGAGACGCAGAGGTTCTCCGGCTTGGAGGAGGCCAGGGCCAGCACATAGCCCCGCTCCGCCAGGCGGCCCATGAGGGCCTCCATCCCCGGGGCCGCCCGATTCTCGTACTGGCCCACGGGTTCGTAGATCAGGCGGAAGCGCTCCACGGCCTCCGCCGCCTTCTCGGGGCTGTAGCCGCAGAAGCGGATGAAGGAGTCCTGGAGGGGCGGGCCGATGAAGCGCAGCAGGGTTTCCTCCGGCGGCAATGGATCGCCGTAGCCCTGGACCGTCTCGCGGACGCAGTGGAGGATGCCCTCCCGGGAGTCCGTCAGGGTGCCGTCCAGGTCGAAGAGTATGTATCGGTACATCATTCAGCCTCCCCGCAGAATTTGGGCACAAACACGCCCCGGGCGTTCCCGTCCACTGTAAAGGCCGGGCCCTCCAGCCGCCGGACGTCCCCCTGGGACCACAGGGCCAGGAAGTCCTCCACCCCCGCCACATTGGGCAGGCCGTAGGGGGCGTGATGGTAGTGCATGGGGACCACGCAGGAGGGCTTCAGAGCCTCGCAGACAGCCTTGGCCCCCTGGGCGTCCACGGTGTAGGTGCCGCCCACGGGGATCATCACCATATCCAGGTGCCCGACGGCGGCGAGCTGCTCCTTTGAAAGCTGGTGGCCCAGGTCTCCCAGGTGGGCGACGGCGAGGCCCCCGGCCGAGAGGATGTGGACGGTGTTGGGCCCCCGGAGGGCCCCGCCCTGATCGTCGTGGAAGGTCTCCACGGTGCGAATTTCAAAGGGACAGGTTCCCTCATAGGGGACCACCTCCGCCTGGTCCACGGCGTTGTGGTCAAAGTGGCCGTGGCTGCACAGAATCTTGTGGACCTGGAGCCGGGGCGCGGTTTGCCCGTCCAGAAAAACCCGGTCTTTCATTGAGAGAATTTGGAAGCCCTCTGCCTTTCGGGTGGCCCGGGCTTCCCAGACATCGGCCCGGGCGGCGGTCTCCGCAATGGGCGGGTAGCCCTCCACGCCGGTGTAGGGGTCCAGCAGGATGCGATAGCCCGCCTCTTCCACCAGGAAACAGGCGTGGCCCAGCCAGGTGAGTTTCATAGGAATGTCCTCCTTTGCAGTCGTTTATAGTCAGCACAGTTGAAAAGAATCCAAAGGATTCTTTTCAATGCGGCGCTGTAAAACAGCGCCGCAAGCCGCGTAAGCGGCTTTCTGTGTTTGACTTCATAGGAAACGCATAGGCGCTTTGCGCCCCGGCGGGCCTATGGCCCGCCGGTTGAAAAGAAGCGGATGCTTCTTTTCAACTGCGTTGACTATAAAAGACGGGGGCGGACCTGCGTCCGCCCCATATCAGATTACTTCTTCGTGATCGCGATTTGGTCCAGCAGCTCCATGATTTCCGTTTTTGTATAGCTGTCCTTTTCACTCTCATTGATGATGAGGCGCAGCTCGTAGAGCATTGCCAGATCAATACGCTTCATCTCGGATTCGGTAGGCATATGCGTCCCCCCTTCCATCAAGCACTAAGACGGGGGACGGGATGTCCCCCCGTCTACCAGTATACCAGCCTCAGGGCTCTTTGTCACCTGGTTTTTTCTCTTCGTCCTTCTTTCGATGGAAGAACCCGCCGTTCTTCTGCTCCCGGGCCTCCCGGAAGGTCTCGGTCCGCCGGGCCTGTCTCCGCTTGGAGACCCGGACCAGCAAGAGGACGATCAGCACCAGGAGCGCCATCCAGGTCCAGTTGTAGGCCAGGAAGATGGCCAGATCCTGGAGGAAGTCCCCGAAGCCGTGGAGCCCGTCCACGAAGGCGTGGCCCAGGCGGCTGGCGAAGGTGGGCGGGGCCTCCTCCACCGTGGAGAGGCGGATCACCTCCCGGAGGCGGACGTCGATGGTGGCGAAGTCCACCAGGGCGTCGTAGTGCCGGAGGGAGCCCGTGAGCTGCTCGATCAGGAGCTCCGTCTCGGCGATGGCACTCTCCAGGGTGATAATGTCTTCCATGTTCTCCGCCTTGGCCAGCAGGGCCTGGAGGCGCTCCATCTTGGTCCGCTGGGTGGCCAGGCGGCTCTCTGTGTCATAGTACAGCTCGCTGATGTTGTCCGCGTTCTGGTCCTGGCTGACCACGTGGGCGATCTCCCCCACGCTGGCCAGGAAGCCCTTGAACTTGGCGGCGGGCACCCGAATGGTGTAGCTGGCGTTCCGGCTGCCGTCGCCGTAGCTGCCCATAGAGGCGTACTCCAGGTAGCCCCCCAGATCCTCCACCAGCTTCTCCAGGGAGGCGGAGCAGGCGTCGAAGTCCTGGGTCTCCGCCTCCATGCTGGCGGTGTAGACCATCTTGGCGTTGGTCAGGCGGCTCTCCCCCTGGTCCGCAGTCCCGGCAAGAGACTCCTCGGGCTCGGCGGGGGCGGCGTCCTCAAAGCCGAATTCCTGGGCTTCACTCTTCCAGTTGGCGCCGCCGTAGTCCATTGAGGGCGCCGAGGCGGCGGTGCTACCGCTTTCTCCCCCGGCGGAGCCCCCGCAGGCGGTGAGCGTCAGGGCGGTCAGCAGGGCCGCCAAGAACAGGGCAAGTCCTCTTTTCATCCTTAATATCCTCCTTATTCCGCCCCGTCTTCCAAGCGGGGCTTTACTGATATAGACGAATTTTTTTGGGAAAAGTTTCGCCGAGTTAGGAGTTAGGAATTAGGAGTTAGGAGTTGATCCGTAAGAGGAGCGTTTCCTTAATTCCTAATCTCATTTTTCAGTCGATTCTTGTTTCCCAGGTTTTCGCCTCGGCGGCCTCGAAGCACATGCGAATCTGTTCCTCCGTGTTTTTCTCCTCCGCCAGGGGCGGCAGGGCCTCCAGGGAGAAGCAGCCGCTGGCCGTGGTCTCGCTGTTGGGCTGGAAGGTCCCGCCCAGGGCCTCGCAGAGGACGAAGATTTTGCACACCCTCCAGGCGTAGACGGGCCGGTTGTGCTTCTCCCTGTCCTGGACGGCGATCACCCGCCGGGGGACCACCTCCAGCCCGGCCTCCTCCCGGACCTCTTTCACCACGTTCTCCAGCACGGAGACGTTCACGTCCACCCAGCCCCCGGGGAGGGACCACCGCCCGCTGTTCTCCCGGACCAGGAGAATCTTTCCCTCCTGGAAGACCGCCGCCCGGGTGTCCAGCTTGGGGGTCTGGTAGCCGGTCTCGCAGCAAAAGAGGTCCCGCACCCGCTCCAGGCTCAGCTCCGTCTTGCAGGCCAGCATCTCGGCGGCAATGTCCCGGATCCGCTGGAAGCGCTCGATGTCAAAGGGGTCCTTTCCGTAGTGCAGCCCCGCTTGGGCCAGGGCCTGGAGCTCCACCGCCCAGTCCAGCCAAGGGGAGGTCAAATGTTCCTGTTTCATCAAAGCGCCTCCTCAAAAAAACAGGGCCCCGCCTCCGGAGCCCTGTTCGCCGCATGATTACGCCACCGCCGAGAAGGGGGTCCGCGTCTTTTCCTCTTCCTTGTTCTGCTGGGCCAGGTCCTGCTGGAAATCGTTCTCCGTCTCCGCCTTGGTGACGGTCCGGGTGGTGCCGCCGGAGACATAGGACTTGCCGCACTCCGGGCAGATCTCCGTGTGCATGGTCACGCTCTGGCTGACCACCTTCCGGCCCTCTCGGTCGGCCTTGGCCTGCTCCCGGACAACGTGCTCCATCTCGTGCCCCCGGACGGCGGAGGCCGCCTGTTCGGGCTTGATGTTGGTGGGCGTCTGGAAGGAGACCCCCATGTCGTCGGAGCCGTCCTGGTACTTCCGCTCCTCGCAGGTCTTGCACTCGCCCTCCTCCAGGGCCTTCTGGGCGCTCTCCGCCCCCTGGGCCGGGCCCTCCAGGGCCTCCGGCTCCTCCTCATTTTCCTGTCCGGGCAGGTTGGGGAGCAGGTCCTCCTGCTCCGGCCGTCCGTTCTTCAAAACGTCCTCGGCCCCGGCCAGATCGTTCTTAGCCAGGGCGTTCTCCGCCTTGGCCAGACGGCCCTCCAGGGCGTTCTGCTCCACCCCCAGAACGGGAGACGTGTTCTCCCCGTCCTCCACAAAAAGGCCCTCCGGGGTGACCTCGCCGTACTTCATGCGCATCCGCCCGGCCATAGCCGCGGGATCGTTCTCCAGACGGCTGGTCAGCTCCGGCAGGGAAGCTTCGTCCCTGGAGACGGGGCGCACAGCGTTCACGGGCAGGACAGGCGTCTCCGGAGAGGCGTTTTTGCGCGCCACAAATCCGGCCCCCCGCCGGGCCGTCTGCTCGGCCTGGGCGGCCTGCTGCGCCGTCCGGGCGTTCTCCGCGCTCCGCGAGGGGTAATAAGAGCCCACATAGCCCATTCCAAAGCTGCCGACGCCCGAAATACCGCCAATCATAGTGCTCACCTCATTCAAAAGATATCAGCCTTAAGCCCTAAGCTCTAGCTAAGCTCTAGGCACCCGACAATTTTACAAATACAGTATACCACATTTTTCCCAAACCGCAAGCCCTTTTTGGAAAGTCCGCTTGCTCATTTTATGAAGGGGAAGCCTTGTAGGGAAGGGGCTCCGTCCCGCTCCGTTTTTCGGAAGCTCCGGGGTTTCGGGAAATGGCCTGACCTAGGGGTCAGGCCCCACAGGGTGGTCCATCGATAGAAGAGGGTGTGGGGCCCGGTCCCCAGACCGGGCCATTCCCCCCGGAAGCCTGGCAGTTCCGGAGAGGCGGAAGGGGACAGCCCCCGCAAGGGGGACGCCGCCGCTCTAAGTGGCAGAGCCACTAAGAGCGGCGCAGAGCCCCTTCCCTACAT
>CAMXNV010000061.1 GCA_947245315.1 uncultured Oscillibacter sp.
CCAAGGGTTATCCAAGGGGCTGGCTTTTACGGGGGAACTCCCTCAGTCACCGCCTCCGGCGGCGACAGCTCCCTCAGAGAGGGAGCCTTAAAGGCTTTCCTTCGGAAAGAAAAAGGACCGCCCCTTGCGGGACGGCCCCAGATTCTTATTCCTCAGGCTCCGGCCAGTGCCAGCCCTCGGCGTTGGCCTTTGCGGCCTCCTCCATGGTCTTGAAGGGCAGCTCCCGGGTAAAGGGCTCGCTGCCCTTGGAGTTGGGGAAGCCCTGGGCCTCGGCGGCCTTCAGCTCCTCCCAGGTGATCTGGCGGAAGCTGGGCGGGGCGTTGCCGTCCCCGTTGCCGCAGAAGGTCCCGATCCGGTTGTGCTCCGAGTCGTAGAGGGGCAGGGTGTAACCCTTGACCTTGTTTTCTTGGCACCAGTTTTCAAAGGCGTTCCGCATCTCCGGGCTGAGGCCTAACGTATACCTCGACTCATCAAGGGCAATATAGCCCTCCAAACCGTCGTCATCAACGGCGGCGATCAGGTCCGGGGACTCTCCCAGCTCATAGGCGAAATCCCGGCCATAGGTCTCCCCCAGGCGGTTGCGGGGGTACTCTCCGTTCACCAGGTCCTCTTCCATCCACTGCCGGGTTATCTTTGCCGACTCCTCTTCCGCTTCCCTCATTTCGGGGGAAGCTGGCCCGGACACAAGCATATGCTCGCCCACGTAGCCCAGGACCTCCCCCGCCTTCACCGCATCCCCGGTCTTCACCAGGACGCTCTGGCAGCTCTTGAATCCCATGGAGTACCCGCCCTCGTATTCGATCTCCATGTAAGGGCCGAGGGCATATCCCCGCTCTCTCACCCCGGCCTCCAGGACGGTGCCGTCCAGGAGGGCGACGATGGGACTCCCCTTGGTCCACTCGCCTATGGAGGCGTCCGCCAGATTCAGGGCACAGCGGAACATGTTCTCCCTCTGATAGGCCAGCGGGTCCACGGAGATTCCGTTCACCAGGTACTCAAAGTGCAGGTGGGGCCCGGTGGACAGGCCGGTGCTGCCTACGGTGGCAATGGTCTGCCCCGCCGTCACGGCGTCCCCGGTCTTCACCAGGAGGCTCTGGCAGTGGGCGTAGAGGGTCTCCTCGCCCCGGGTGTGGTCGATGCGGATAAAGTTCCCGTCCTGGGCGTTGAATCCGGCCTCCTTCACGGTGCCGTCCCCGGCGGCGTAAATGGGGGTCCCCTTTTCCATGCCTCCAATATCCACGCCGGTGTGGGTCACGACGCCCTCCCCGCCGGGTTTCGCCCGGTCGCCGAAGGAGTTGGTGATCTGCGTGCTGTCCACGGGCCACACTAGGGACCCGTCCTGGGGCACGTCCGCCTTGCCCTCGGGCAGGGGCTCCGCCGCCAGGGGCTTGCCCTCCGGCAGCAGCAGGGTCAGGGGATAGATATAATGGGCGTTTCCATAGGCGATCTCCATGGTCAGCTCCTCAAAGGCCGCCTCGCCCACCTCGAAGGAATAGGTCATCCGGGGGACCCACTCCGCCCGTTCGCTCTCCTCCGCCAGATAGCGGACGGGCTTCCCCGGGCCATCCTCCACGGCAAGGGTCCCGTCGATGAAGATGCTCCAAGTTCCCTCGCTCTCGGGGATGGTGAAGTAGATGTGGCCGTCGTCATAGCGGACGCTGTCCGCCAGGGCCTGGACCTTCTGCTTCATCGCCAAGCCCTCGGAGGACAGCTTCCGGTCCCGGTCAAACTGGGCCTGCTCCTCCTCCGTGGCCAGGCGGAGGCCGGTGAGCTTCCCGTCCTCATAGACGGCATAGAGCTCCACGGCGTCCGGGCCGTAAGCGCTGTTCCCAGTGTGTTCCGTAATCCACAAGCCCTTTTCCTGGTCGGAGATGCCGCTGACCTCATGGCCCTCCCAGGTCATGGTCAGGCCGTTGCCATCCAGGTCCGGATCGTCAAAAGTCCAGGTCAGGCCGAAGGGGGCGTAGGGGGCCAGGGTCTCGTCCCACAGGGCGGCGGACTCCGCTGAGGACTTGGCCAGGAGCTCGCCGTCGACGATCCCCTCGTAATCAGGCCCGTCCGCCTCCGGGGGCTTCGCCGAGGTGGCGAAGGCCGTGGTGATGCCCAGGGCCAGCGCCAGGGCCACGGCGCAGGCCAGCAGGGATTGCTTCTTGATGCTCATAATCGCTCGTATCCTTTCTTCCATGCCGCTTTTATGGGAAAAGCCGCACAGAGGCACACATTCGTTTCGCAGCTCCGCCAGGCGGATCAGCGTCAGGGCATAGCGCTCCCGGCTGTCCTCCCCCAGGGCCCGCACCGCCGCCTCGTCGCAGCGGAGCTCCATGTCCCGGTTGGCCAGGGCGTAGAGGAGCCAGGCCGCGGGGTTGCACCAGTGGACGCACAGCGCCGCCGCCAGCACCAGCTTGAACAGGCCGTCCATCCGCTGGATGTGGGCCCGCTCGTGGGCCAGGACGCAGGTCACCGCCGCCTCGTCCCCCAGGTCCAGGGTCTTGGGCAGCAGGACCACCGGCCGCAGGATGCCGTAGGTCAGAGGGGCCGCAATCTGGTCCGTCATCCGGACCTCCACCCTCCGGCGGAGGGTGAACCAGGTCTCAAAGCCGGGGCAGTGGGCCACCGGCAGGGACTCCCGGAAGCGCCGCCGCCAGCGGAGGTAGCGGACCAGGAACCACAATCCCAGCAGCGCCGCCCCCGCCAGCCACAGGGCCGTCCAGATGGGGAAGGGCTCCGCCGGGGCCGGGGCTGGGGCCGTGGGGACCACCGCCACCCGGGGCGGCGGGGCCACCGGGACCACGGGGACGGCCGCCGGGGCCGGGGGAAGCATGGGGGCCGTGGGAGCCGCCGGCTCCGGGGCCCGCAGGCCCTCCAGCAGCGTGTAGACGCTGAGGGAGGAGGGCAGGGTCAGGGGCAGCAGCAGCCGCAGGGCCGCCGCCCACCAGAGGGCCACAAAGGTCCCCTTGGGAAGACGGCGAAGGGTGACCGCCCGGAAGGCCGCAATGGCCAGGATGAAGACGCCGCCGGAGAGGGAGAGTTCCAGAAATGTCATGGCGTCTCACCTCATTTCAGCTCGCTGACAATCTCCCGGAGCCGGTTGATCTGCTCCGGCGAGAGCTTCTGACTGCTGAGCAGGGAGGCAAAGAGCAGGTCCGGCGAGCCGTCGAAGAGCTTGCCGATGAGCTCCTCCGTCTCCGCCGCCTGGATTTCCGCCTTGGAGACCAGGGCGTGGCAGAGGAAGTTGGGCTCGCTTCGCCGGACGGCCCCCTTGGCCACGCATTTTTTGATGACCGTATAGGTGGTGTTGACGTTCCAGCCGGTCTCCTCCCCCAGGATGGCGGAGATTTCCTTGGCCGTCCGGTCCCCCAGCCGCCAGAGGACGTCCATGACCTTCAATTCCGAATCAAACAGCTTCATAACGCGGGACCTCCTTGTCAAACTATCGCGATCGTTTGTAAGGCTATACTACCACAATAGTTTTTCCTTGTCAATACTATTTTGGTAGTATGCCAAAAATTTTTCCTCACGCCCCCGCCGGACCAGGTTTTTCCTCTTTTCCCACTTGTGCTTTGCGGGAGAATCGTTTATAATATGGAAGCAAGTGCTGGTTCAGCCGGGGGCGGGAGCCGCCCTCTGACAATAGGAAAGAAAGGACGTTCTCATGATTCAATTCAAGTCTGAACAGGGTGAGATCTCCGTCTCGAGCGCCGTCTTCTCCAACATCACGGGCATGGCCGCCACCAACTGCTTCGGCGTCAAGGGCATGGCCTTCCGCTCCATGACCGACGGGCTGGTCCACCTGCTGCGCCGCGAGGCCATGAGCAAAGGGGTCAGCATCACCTACCATGAAGACAACTCCATCTCCATCGAGCTCCACATCATTGTGGAAAACGGGGTCAACCTCCCCGCCGTCTGCCGTTCCATTATGAACGAGGTGCGATATATGGTGGCCAAGAACACCGGCGTCACCGTCCGGGCGGTGGACGTCTGCGTGGACTCCATGACCCTGTGAGGGAGGAACAGATCGAATGAATGCACAGATTACCGGCCCGCTCTTTAAGCGGATGATCCTCCATGGCGCCGCCGCCATCACCGCCCAAAAACAGGCCATCAACGACCTGAACGTCTTCCCCGTTCCCGACGGGGACACGGGGACCAATATGTCCATGACCATCGGCGCCGCCGTGACGGAGCTGAAAAAGTCCGAGCCCGCCGCCCTGGACCAGGCCGTGTCCATCACCGCCTCCGCCCTGCTCCGGGGGGCCCGGGGGAACTCCGGCGTCATTCTCTCCCTGCTCTTCCGGGGCCTCTCCAAGGGCCTCAAGGGCCGGGAGACCGCCGAC
The DNA here is from genome assembly GCA_947245315.1 of uncultured Oscillibacter sp. GTDB lineage: Bacteria > Bacillota > Clostridia > Oscillospirales > Oscillospiraceae > Oscillibacter. Next base: position 4,335 of record CAMXNV010000061.1, read on the forward strand.
GCCGCCGCCTTTGCCGCCGCCATGCAGGAGGGCGTCTCCTCCGCCTACAAGGCCGTCATGAAGCCCGCCGAGGGCACGGTGCTGACGGTGTCCCGCCTGGCCGCCAAGCGGGCCGTGGAGTACGCCGCCGAGGAGCCCGACTTTGAAAAGGTCCTGGCCGCCGCCATTTGGGAGGGCTACGAGGCCCTGGCCGCCACCATCGACATGAACCCCGTGCTGAAAAAGGCGGGGGTGGTGGACGCGGGGGGCAAGGGCTACCTGCTGATTCTGGAGGGTATGCTGGCGGAGCTCCGGGGCGAGCCCATGCCCGAGACCGCCGGGGAGGAGCCCCAGAAGGCCAAGGCCAACTTTGACGTCTTCTCCGCCGGGGAAATCACCTTTGCCTTTGACACGGTGTTTATTGTACGCAAGGCCTCTCCCAACGTGTCCCTGGAGCCCTTCCGGACCTATCTCAACAGCATCGGGGACAGCCTGGTCATCGGGGAGGACGACGAGGCCTTCAAGGTCCATGTCCACACCAACATCCCGGGCAGCGCCCTGAACGAGGCCCAGAAGTACGGCACCCTGGAGCTGGCCAAGATTGAGAACATGCGGACCCAGTACGAGGACGTGGCCGCCGGGAAGAAAGCCCAGAGCGTAGACGATCTGGAGATGGAGGAGGCCGCCCTGGAGGCACAGGAGGCCGGAGAGAGCGGCCACGTGGTGGCCCCGCCGGAGAAGAAGTACGGCTTCCTCTCCGTCTGCGCCGGGGACGGCCTGGCCGCCGCGTTCCAGGACCTGGGCGTGGACGGCGTGGTGTCCGGCGGGCAGACCATGAACCCCTCCACGGAGAGCATTCTGGAGGGCGTGGACCAGATTCCCGCCGAGACGGTCTTCGTCCTGCCCAACAACGGGAATATCATCATGGCCGCCCAGCAGTGCGCCGCCCTGACGGAAAAGAAGGTGGTGGTCATTCCCACCAAGACCGTGCCCCAGGGGATCACCGCCATGATGAACGTGGACTTCGAGGCCCCGGACGCCGAGACCCTGGCAAACGCCATGACGGAGTCCCTCTCCGGCGTCACCACCGCCCAGATTACCTACGCCGCCCGGGATTCGGACTTTGACGGCTTCGACATCAAGGCCGGGGACTACCTGGCCCTGGAGGAGGGCAAGCTCTTCGGCACGGACAAATCCCTCCGGGAGCTCCTGGAGAAGCTGGCGGCGAACGCCGCGGACCGGGGCGCGTCCTTCATCTCCCTGTATTTCGGCGAGGACGTATCCGAGGAGGACGCCCAAGCCGCCGGAACGCTCTTCGAAGAGGCCTGCCCCGGAGCGGAGGTCATGGTCCTAGCCGGCGGCCAACCCGTCTACTACTATATCATCTCCATGGAGTAACCTACTTTTCTCGAGAGAAAAGTAGGCAAAAGAGCTTTCGCTCGCTCTGGTTGTCTGGAGCTCAACCAGGCCGAAGCGACGGCAACCAAGACATGCGGGAAACGGCTCACTGGCTGGGCCGTTTCCTTCGTCTCCGCCCTTGAACTCCTAACTCCTCACTCCTAACTCCTCACTGCCAAAGGAGGTTTTTGTATGACCGTCGGACGCTTCGCCCCCTCCCCCAGCGGCCCCATGCACCTGGGGAACCTCCTCTGCTGCCTCCTGGCCTGGCTCAGCGCCCGGCAGAAGGGCGGGAATGTCGTCCTGCGGATTGAGGACCTGGACACCGCCCGCTGCCCCCCGCGCCATGCCGAGCGGCTGGTTGACGATCTTCGCTGGCTGGTGCTGGACTGGGATGAGGGGCCTCTGGTGGGGGGGCCGGAGGAGCCTTATTTTCAAAGCCAACGGACGGAGCGCTACCAGGCCGCCCTGGAGCGGCTGGAGGCCATGGGGCTGGTCTACCCCTGCTTCTGCACCCGGGCTGAGCTCCACGCCGCCAGCGCCCCCCACCGGGAGGACGGCCTTACCGTCTACTCCGGCGCCTGCCGGGGTCTCTCCCCGGAGCAACGGGCGGAGCGGGCCCGCCTTCGCTCCCCCGCCCTGCGGCTCCGGGTGCCGGAGGAGACCTGGCGCTTTGTGGACGGGCACATGGGCCCCTATGCCCAGCGGCTGGACCGGGATTGCGGGGACTTCCTGCTCCGCCGGTCCGACGGGCTCTTCGCCTACCAGCTGGCGGTGGTGGTGGATGACGCCGCCATGGGGGTCACGGAGGTGGTCCGGGGGGCGGACCTGCTGTCCTCCACCCCCCGGCAGCTCTATCTCTATCACCTGCTGGGCCTGACGCCCCCGGCGTTCTACCACTTCCCCCTGCTGCTGGCCCCGGACGGGCGGCGGCTCTCCAAACGGGATGCCGACGCGGGGCTGGACCAGCTCCGGGGGAGGGTGACCGCGGAGGAGCTGCTGGGACGGCTGGCCCAGTTAGCGGGCTTCCACCCCTCCGGCGCGCCCCGGAGGGCGGAGGAGCTGCTGGAGGAGTTTGCCTGGGACCGGGTGCCCCGGGAGGACATCCGCCTGCCGGAGGTGCTGTTCCCGGCGTAATGGTTCCATAATTACAAGAAGCCGCGTCCCTGCCGAATAGGCGGGGACGCGGCTTTGTGTCTGTATTTCAGGGTGCTTACGGACTGCGGCTTCTCAGGCCCGCCGTCCCTCCTCCCCCGCCTCCAGTGCCCGGCTTATCATCTGCTCCGTCATCCCCTCCCCCAGGTAGCAGAGGCGGCGGAACTGGCCGGAGAGGTCATAGCGCATGCCGCTTTGCAGCCAGGCCATCACCTGGCCGAAGCACTCGCACTGATAGAAGCGGACCAGCACCTCCCGGTCCTCCGGCCGGATGGGCAAGCTGCCGATGGCCGCAGCGGCGTAGTCCTCCACCACCCGGCGGCACAGGTCCATCAGGCACAGCTCGAACAGGTCCCGGTGGGCAGACTGGTTGATGTGGAGCACCGCCTGCCGGTGCTCCATGGCAAAGGACGCGGCGGCCTCCAGGCAGTCCGCCAGGGAGCGGGCCTGGCGGGCGATGATCCCGTCGGCGTAGTCCCGGATGATTTCCTCCAGCAGGGCGGGGATGTCCTTAAAATGGTAGTAGAAGGAGTTCCGGTTTACCTTGCAGTCCCCTACGATCTCCTTCACGGTGATCTCCCGCAGGGGGCGCTCCTCCAGCAGGCGGAGGAAGGAGTTTTTGATGGCCTCCCGGGTGGTCATGGGGCCTCCCCTCCCTTCTCACGGGGGAAGAGCCCGGCGGCGGCTCCCTCCGCCATGCGCTGGGCGGCATCCAGCAGCTCCCCCCGGGGGAGGGACATCCCCTGGTCGAACCACTCCTTCAGCAGCCCGATGAACCCCCAGGCCAGGAAGTTCAGCAGGTAGTCCGTCAGCCTGGGGTCCCGGGGGTGGAACCAGGCCTTCACCAGCGGCGCGCCGTTCTCGTGGACCAGCCGCTGGAGGGCTTGGAAAAAGCCGCTGGCCTCGCTGCCGTTGAAGAGGATGGCACAGGTCTCCCGGTGCTCCACCGCGAAGTCCAGCACCGGCTCGAAGACCGGGGCCACGCTGCCCACCTCCACCGTCTCCTGCATATGGGCGTCAATCAGCTCCTGGAGCTCCGACAGCAGGTCCTCCTCCACGTTTTGCAGCAGCTCCGCCGTGCCGGAGTAGTGAAGATAGAAGGTGGCCCGGTTCATGTCCGCAGCGTCGGTGATGTCCCGAACGGAGATGTCGGAGAAGGTCTTGCACTTCATCAGCTCCAGGAGACTCTCCTTTAAGAGCTTGCGGGACCGGCGCGCCCGGCGGTCCTCTGGGTTTTTCAACATAGCTTCCTCCTTTGTATATTGGGACAAATTAGACATTCGTCCCCTTTTGTCTATTGACCGGATTTCCTGTTCTTACTATAATTGACTCAAGTCAATAAGTCAACACAAATCTTTTAATCGACAATAGTTTATTAACTGGAGGAATCACTATGACCTGGCGAACCTTGAAACACCGCCTTCCCGCCCTGACTCTGGCGCTGATCCTGGCCGTGTCCTGCGCGGTCCCGGCGGCGGCGGTGGGCGACGGCGTGGCCCCCACCTATGACGAGGCTTACTACGCCACCCTGGACTACTACGGCAATCTGCTGGAGGGCAGCATGGTAAAGAGCTACGCCCTCAACGGCAAGGACTCCCTGACGGACTACGGGGTCTACGACGAAGTGGTCAACCTCACGGACGGCACGGCCCCCGTAATCAAGGAGGGCGAGACCTCCTTCCGCTTCAGCGGCGGCGCGCCGGAGCACTTCTATTTCGAGGGCAAAACCCGGCGGCCCTTCGAGGACCTGCCCTGGACCGTCACCCTGCGCTACACGCTGAACGGCGTTCCCGCCAAGGCGGAGGACCTGGCGGGGCAGCGGGGCGTGGTGGAAATCCTGCTGGACATCGTGCCCAATCAAGACGCCGCGGCCTACTCCCGGAACAACTACACCCTGGAGGCCATGGCCCTCTTCAACCAGGACGACATCCTCTCCCTGGAGGCCCCCGGGGCCCAGGTCCAGCTGGTGGGGAACCTGCGGACCGTCCTCTTCCTGGCCCTGCCGGGGGAGGAGCGGCACTATACCATCCGGGTGGGCAGCGACGACTTCTCCTTCGGCGGCCTCACCATTCTGATGGTCCCCGCCACCCTGGCCCAGCTGGAGGACGTGGCCAAGCTCAGCCAGCGGAAGGACGACCTGGAGGAGGATTACCGGGCCCTCTCCGGCAGCCTTGACAACCTCCTGGACGCCCTCAGCGACATCCAGGGCGGCCTCTACGCCTCCGCCAAGGGCCTGGACCAGCTGGAGCTGGCCCGGCAGACCTTCTCCGGCGGCAAGGGCGCCCTCTACGACGGCACGGACCGCCTCCGGGGGGACCTGAGCGCCCTGGCGGCCCAGCTGGAGCCGGTGGAGCAGCGGGTCCAGCTCCTCAGCCGGACGGTGACGGACTCCAACGCCGTCCTCAATGAGCTGACCGACGCCACCGTCCTCCTCCAGGGCCAGCTGGAGAACCTGGAGGACGCCCTGTGGGGCCTGGAGAGCGGCACCGGCGACCTGGAGCGGGTCATCGACCTGGCGGCGGACATGGAGGGCAGCCTCCTCCGCCTGGAGCACGCCCTGGGGGGCAGCCACGTCAGCCCCAGCCCGGTGACCAGCAACAGCCGGGCCATGGTGAGCAATGTGAAAAAGGTCCGCAGCATCTACGACGCCGCCAAGCAGGACGACCTGGGCACTTTCATGGCCGGGATGCTGATGCTGAACCAGATGAGCCAGGAGGAGGCGGTGAAAAGCGCCACCGTCATGGGCGCGGCCCTGACGGCCTACCAGGCCAAGTGCCTGGAGGAGGCCGCCAAGTACGCCGCCATCCATGGCGCGCCCCCCACGGGGGAGGACCTGGCGGCCCTCCAGGCCGCCGCCGCCCAGGAGACCTCCAAGACCCATCCCAGCCTCTCCCAGGCCCTGGAGTTCACCAAGCAGAAGGAAGAGGTGGGCAAGGGCAGCTTCCAGGACTTCTGCGGCACCGTGGTCAAGGACCCCCAGACGGCCAAGAAGATGAACGACCTCTGGCTGATCTACAGCAGCGGCAGCCCCTCCCTCCGGAATCAGGCCCCTACCGCCGCCGCCAAGCCGGTCCAGCCGCCCAAAGCGGACGCCGGGGACACGGCCCCCGAAGCCCCCAAGGAGGAGGCTCCGGAAGAGCAGCCGCCTGAGGAAACTCCTAAGGAGGAGGCCCCGGAGGTGCAGCCGCCTGAGGAAACTCCCAAGGAAGACACCCCGGTGGAGCAGCCGCCTGAGGAGACCCCCAAGGAGGAGGTCCCGGCAGAGCAGCCGCCCGCGGAGGCTCCCAAGGAGGAGACCCCGGAAGAGCAGCCCGCGCCCTCCGGCGAGGACGAAGGAACGCCGGAATCCCAGCCCGTTGCCTCCCAGGAAGCCCCAGCCTCCAGCGAGGAGAAAACGGAGTTCACGGCTTCCCGTCTCGAAATGGCTTATGGAAAGCGCCATCTGTCCGCCAGGCTGGTTCTCAACGAGGGCAGCCCTGAAGACGGTGGCTCTGAAGAAAGCTCCGGCTCTGACAGCAGCTCCGGCTCTGACGGCGGGTCCGGCTCTGACGGCGGGTCCAGCTCCGACGGCGGGTCCAGCTCCGACGGCGGGTCCAGCTCCGACGGCGGGTCCAGCTCTGACAGTGGGTCCGGCTCCG
>CAMXNV010000062.1 GCA_947245315.1 uncultured Oscillibacter sp.
TTCCGTTCTCTTTCTCATAACCCTTATTATACCATAAAATCTTTATTTTGGACACCCCCCGCCGGGGCTTGTCCTATTTCAAGCATACTTCCTCTCCAAGATCTCAATCACATCCGCAATCGCGCCCTCCCTGGCGTCGCAGACCAGGGTAGCCCCACAGCTGGCCACAGCGGGGGTGCAGTTGGCCGGGGCGAAGCCCTGAGCGGCGGCAGTGAGCATGGAAATATCATTGGCCTCGTCTCCGGCGCAGTAAACATGCTCCATGGAAATACCCAGCCGGGCCGCCAGGCGGCGAACCATGCCCCCCTTGTTGGCCCCCCGGATGGTCATCTCCAGCAGGTGGGAGAGGGAGAAGATGAGCTCGTAGTCCTCCGCCCAGCCCTGCCGGGTGAGGAAGTCCAGGACCTCCGTCAGGGTCTCGTGGTCCGCCTCGAAGAGGAGCTTCCCCAGGGGCAGGGGCACGTCCAGCAGGGTGGGGGCCTCGGTGAGAGCGGCCTTGGTGATATGCTCATGCTGGCGGCTGATGGCATTGGGGTGGACCACGTGGATCACATTGTCAATGTGATAGGCCTCCACGGCCACGCCGGGGAAGCGCTCCAGCACTTCCTGGCCCCGCTCCCGGGCGGCGGCGTCCAGCATGGCGGTCTCCAGGTAGCGGTCCTGGGCGAAGTCGTAGATGGCCGCGCCGTTGCAGACCACGCCGGGCGCGTTCATGGGCACCATCTCCGCGTAGCGGATGAAGGCGGCCAGGGCCCTCCCCGTGGCGATGGCGAAGCGCCCGCCCTGGGCCATGAAGGACTCCAGGGCCCGGCGGTTCCGCTCCGGCAGGGGAGGCACGGGAACGCCGGAGCGCAGGGACTCCTCGGTGTAGAGGAGGGTGTTGTCAAAGTCGCTGGCCAGCAGCACGCCGTCGAATTTTCCCATGGAGTCGGCTCCTTTCTATGTCCCGGGCCGTCAGGCCTTGGGGGCGTCGCCGCCCTTGTTCCAGCGGCGGCCGCCGTTTCGGTAGGGGGGACGGCGGCGCTTGTTCTCCCCGGCGGGGCGGTCCTCCCCCCGGCCCTCGGAGCGGTTTTGCTGCTTGGGGGGACGGGAGGGCTGGCCCTGCTTCTTGGGGGGCTGGGAGGGAGCGGGCTGACCCTCGGCCCGGGCGGGGCGGCGGCCCCGGCCTCCCCGGTGGCGGGGGCGGGGTTTGCCGGAGCCTCCGCTCTCCATGCCCATCTTCTCCCGGCGGGGGGCTTCCTCCAGGCCGGCGTCCGTGTAATAGGAGGTGGAGAAGACGGGCTGGATCAGCTCCTCTTCCTCCTTCTCCTCCACGAAGCGGGCGGTGCGCTCGGGAATCTCGATGCCCTCCCGGCTGCCCTTGCCGTTGCGGAGGACCTTGATCTCGCAGTTGTGATAGGTTTTCAGGGTCTCCGGCGCGCTGTCCAGGCTGACCTTCACCAGCTCCCGCAGCAGCTCCACGCTCTTCACGTTGCCGGGGCCGTCGGGGGTCTGGACGAAGGACTCCACCTTGGGCATCCGCCTGGCGGCGTCCTCATAGGCGTTCTGCTCGTATTTCAGGCAGCACATAAGCCGCCCGCAGGTGCCGGAGATCTTGGTGGGGTTCAGGCTGAGGTTCTGGGTCTTGGCCATCTTGATGGAGACGGGCAAAAAGCCGTCCAGGAACTGGGAGCAGCAGAAGGGCCGCCCGCAGATGCCCAGGCCGCCGATCATCTTGGCCTCGTCCCGGACGCCGATCTGCCGGAGCTCGATCCGGGCCCGGAAGACGGAGGCCAGGTCCCGGACCAGCTCCCGGAAGTCCACCCGCCCGTCGGCGGTGAAGTAGAAGACGATCTTGTTGCTGTCGAAGCCCACAGAGACGTTGACCAGCTTCATCTCCAGGCCGTGGTCGGCGATTTTGCCCTCGCAGATGTGGAAGGCCTCCCGTTCCCGCTTCCGGTTGTACTCCATGACCCGGAAGTCGTTCTCCGTGGCCCGGCGGGCCATGGCGCTGAGGGGCTTGACGATGGCGCTGTCCTCCACCTCGTGGTTCCCCTGGGTGCAGGAGGCGAACTCCAGGCCCTGGGCGGTCTGGACGATGACGCTGTCCCCCGTGCGGACCTGGATGCCCCTGGGGTCGAAGAAATAGGTTTTGCTCCCGCCCCGAAAGCGGACGCTGATGACTTCAGTCAAAGGATTCCCTCCAATTCCGCGGCCAGGGCTCCCAGCACATGGCCGGGGCCCACGTTGTAGCCGCATTCACGGTGATACTTCTTCAATAGTTCTATTGTGCGCAGGATTTGGGCTTTTGTCAAGCCCTTCCCGATGAAAAGGGCGGTTTCCCGGTCCTCCTCCGCCTCCGGGGGGCGGCCGTAGAGGAGGAGCAGGGCCTCGGTGCAGAGGACCTGGCTGCGCTCCAGCAAGGCGGCCAGGTCCTCCCGGCTGGGCTTTTTCTTCTCCATGCGGACGGCCCACTCGGCGACGCCGCCCCGTTTCCGCCGGGCCAGGCAGAGGCAGAGGCGCTCCCCGTCCTCGTCCTCGGACCGGAGGGGGGCGGCGGGGTGGAGCTTGAGCTCCACGCAGCGGGAGCGGAGGGTCTGGAGCACCGCCGCCGGATTCTCGGCGCAGAAGAGGAAGGCGGCGTAGGGGGGCCCTTCCTCCACCAGCTTGAGGAGCACGTTCTGGTCCTGCTCCGTCAGCAGGGCGCAGTCGGGGAAGAGGTAGACCTTCCGCCGGCCCTCGTTGGGGCGGATGTAGGCGTCCCGCCGGACCTCCCGGACCACGTCCACGGCGATGGTCTTGTGCTGGCCGTCCCGGACGGTGAGGACGTCGGGGTGGATGTCCTCCCGAATCTTCCGGCAGGCGGGGCAGAGGCCGCAGGGGCGGCTCTCCGCCGGGCCGGTGCATTGGAGGGCGGCGGCGGCGAAACGGGCGGCGGCCTCCCGGTCCCCGGGCCCGGTGAAGAGCAGGGCGTGAGAGAGGGCGCCCCGAGCGGCGGCGGCCCGCAGGCGGGCGAAGAGGGGGTCTTCTCTGGGTGGGGAGGACATAAGGGGGCTCCTTTCTCTCCGTTGGGAGGCGTTGTGCAAGGAGATTGTATCACAAAGCGGACAAAAAGGAAAGCGGGGATTTTTTGAAAGGGAGGGGAGGCAAGGCCCCTTTTGAAAGGGGCTCCGCCCGCAGGGCGGTGGGGATTGCCCCCGTAGGGGTGTCCTTCCGTTGCCTTTGCCCTGATATATTGAATCGGCTTGGGAAAGCCCTCTCAGTCTGGCCTACGGCCAGACAGCTCCCCCAAAGGGGGAGCCAAGTAAGGGTTGCGGCTTGTCCTCACCGTTTTCAAAGGAAGCAGTCCGTTCCTCAAGCACCCCCCCTTGCCTCTCCCTTTGGGAGAGGTGGCGCGGCGAAGCCGCGACGGAGAGGGCTCCTCCCGGAACCTCTCTCTTTGATAGACCACCCTGTAGGGGCCGCCGCCCTCGGCGGCCCGTCCTCCCGGAATACCGCCACCTCGGTAGGCGCAACTCCAAGGCTCCCTCTCCGAGGGAGCTGTCACCGCCTCCGGCGGTGACTGAGGGAGCCCCTCGCAGGACAAAGCCCTCCTCCAAGAGCCCCTCCTACTCCTCCACCCCCACCGAAGCATAAACCCCCTCCCCAAACACCGCAAACTCCTCCCGGACCTCATTCACCGCCTGGGCCAGAGCCTGAGCAAACGCCTCACTCCCCAGCTCCCCGGCCTCCGGCCGGACCACGGCGGCCATCTCATACACCTTCTCCGACACGTCCAGCACAGGCAGCTCCTCATAGATATCCCCGGAGCGCCCCAGGCCCTCATGCCCGTTCCGGTTGTCCGCCTTGCCCTCCTCCAGCGTCCAGGCAAAGCTCCACTCCAAGCGGAGCCCCCCGGGCAGGACCACCAGATCCGCCTCCCCCGCCGCCGCAGCCCGGAAGAGGTCCTGAGCCTCCTGATAGACCGCCGCCTCCGGCAGCTCCCCCTGCCCCTCGGGCAGGAAGAGGCCCGCCGCCCGGTCCCCCGGCAGTAGGCCCTCCAGGATGGCCCACCGGGTCTGCACCAAGTCCTCCCGGCTCAGGGCCCCCTGCTTCTCCACCAGAGCCCTGCCGTACTCCGTAGGCCCGGCGCACAAAAGCAGGGGCACCCCCAGAGACTGGAGGCTGCTCCCCTCCCCGGCGGCGTCCCAGGCGGCGGGGTCCTCCCCCAGATCCGGGGCGAACCGTCCCCCCAACAGCAGCAGCTCCGGCGGGCTCTCCAGAGCGTCGAAGTCCCCCGCCGGGAGGAAGGCCACATCCACGCCCCCCTCCCGGACAGCCTGGGCCGTGGCCTCCGGGGAGGAGCCCACGGTGACGGTGACCCGTTCCGCCTCCACCCCCTGGGCGGCCAGGGCGGCCCCCAGGGCCTCGGGGAGCTCCCGGACGGCCCGGGTCAGGTCCCGGGAGTCCAGCCCCAGGCGGGAGACCTCCACGGACAGGGAGGCCAGGCGGATGGGCCCCGCCTCCTCCGGGGGCGCCGGGGGCTCCGGGGTCTGCCCGCAGGCGGTGAGGAGGGCCAACACCAGGGCCCAGAGGACGGCAAATCGTTTCATAAGCGCTCCTTTCCTGACGCGGGAATCAAACCGGCAAAAAAACCGCCGTTTTTTATGGACATTCCGCCGTCCGTCTGTTATATTGAGAGGGACAGGCGTCACGGGCCCATTTTACCATGTCCCCGCCCGCCGCGCAAGGCCCCCGCCCCGGGGCCCGCCGGGAGGCGTCCCCCCGCCTCCCAACAATTTCACGACAAAGGAGCGTTACCATGGAAGAAGAAGGCATTGTCTCCATCTGGCTGGGCAATTTTGAGAGCAAAGAGGACTTGGCGTTTTACGCCGAGAACCGCTTCAAGCGGAACGACAAGGGCGAGAAGGTCCCCTCCTTCACCCAGGACTTTTTCAACGGCGACCTCTGGCCCTTCGAGCCGGAGGTGTTCGACTACGAGTTCAACCCCGCCGCCTCCCAGGACCCGGCGGTGGTGGCGGAGCCCCTGGGCGAGGAGATGGCCGCCGCCCTGGCGGAGCTGTACTCCAAGGGCCTGGATCAGCCCTATAACGCCGTGATCGCGGTCTATGACTTCCAGTTTGAGGGCAGCCGCTATGTCCCCGGCGCGCCGGTGCGCTTTGTGGCCTCCCTCCCCTACATAGAGCGCTGAGTCCCCCCCCCGGCCTGGCCCCTCCGCCAGGCCGGGCCGTTTTTTGCACATTTAGAAAGGAGCGCCCATGTCCCAGGAATTCACCATGAAGCCCATCGCCCACATCAAGAGCGATTTCTCCACGAAGTTCGGCGTCCCCCGGCAGAGCGGCCTGGTGGACGCCCTGGAGGCCCTGGTGGTCTTCGAGCCCGCCTACCGGAACCCGGACGCCCTCCGGGGGCTGGAGGGCTTTTCCCACCTCTGGCTTCTCTGGGTGTTCGACCAAGCCCTCCGGGAGACCTGGGCCCCCACGGTCCGCCCGCCCCGGCTGGGGGGCAACGCCCGCCTGGGGGTCTTCGCCACCCGGTCCCCCTTCCGGCCCAACCCCCTGGCCCTCTCGGCGGTGCGCCTGGCGGGCGTCGAGACCACCCCTGCCTGGGGGACGGTCCTCCGGGTCCGGGGTGCCGACCTGGTGGACGGCACCCCCATTCTGGATATCAAGCCCTACCTCCCCTATGCGGACTGCCTCCCCGAGGCCCGAGGGGGCTTCGCCGCCGCCCCGGCGGGGGAGACCCTGGAGGTGGAGTTCCCCCCGGAGCTGCTGGAGGCCGTGCCCCCGGACCGGCGGGAGGCCCTCCGGGCCGTGCTGGCCCTGGACCCCAGGCCCCGGTATCAGGAGGACCCGGGCCGGGTCTACGGCTTTGGCTTCGCCGGGCTGGAGGTCCGCTTCACCGTGGAGGGGACGGTCCTCCGCGTCCGGGAGGTCCGGCCCCTATGAACGTTTTCACCAAAAAGTAATACCTATCGGCAAAAAACTTCGCCGTTCCCCGGGGCAATCCCTCATTGACGCTGGGGGGAAAAACCCTCATAATATAGGGAGCCATAATTTATGCCTTGTAGGGGCGGCTACCAGCCGCCCGTGCTCTCCAAACACCGGACTTCCCGGAGGACGGGCGATTCATAATCTCCCTTTTCGGAATTGTGTACCTGTTAATAATTGATTATAATTGCATTGACAATCAGAATTTGAGAGATGGATATGGAAATGAAATTGATTAAAATAGGTATTGATGACGCAGAGAAATTATGGAAAATGCAAGTGAAGGCATTTCAGGATTTATATGAGAAATATCAGGATGCAGAAACAAGTCCTTCAACCGAAAAGATTGATAAGATAATAATGAGGTTAAATCAATCATTTACCTATTATTACTTTATAGAGGCAAATGGTAGGATAGTAGGTGCTGTGCGAGTTGTTGACCAACAGGAAGAAGGCACGGCAAAAAGGATATCTCCGATTTTTATTATGAAAGAATACAGAAATAAGGGTTATGCACAAAAGGCGATACAATTAGTTGAAGAAATACATGGCAGTTCAAATTGGGAATTGGATACGATTTTACAGGAAAAAGGGAATTGTTATTTATATGAAAAAATGGGATATCACCAAACAGGAAAAACGGAGACAATTAACAATAAACTGACTTTAGTATTTTATAGAAAAAATTAATATAGCTTCAGGTTTATGGAATGGTTTATGGGAACATTTTCCCAAAAAGGGAGTTCATCATCGCCCCTACACCATGCCAGGGAAAATCAAACATCAAAAAATGCGCGATAGGACGCGCCTATTTAAATCAGCTTTCTTGAGAAAAACGCGGGTAAACCTAGGGAGGATGCCATGAAAAAAGGCTATTTGGTCCTGGCCAACGGCCAGGTGTTTGAGGGCCTCCGCTTCGGCGGGGAGGCCCAGGCCCTCGGCGAGCTGGTCTTTACCACCGGCATGTGCGGCTATCTGGAGACCCTCACGGACCCCAGCTATGCCGGGCAGATCGTCCTGCAAACCTATCCCCTCATCGGCAATTACGGCGTCATCCCCGCGGACTACGAGGGGGCGTGCCGCGTGAAGGGCTACGTGGTCCGGGAGTGGTGCGAGCATCCCTCCAACTTCCGCTGCCAGGGGGACCTGGAGGGCTTCCTGCGAGAGCGGAACGTCCCCGGCCTCTGCGGCGTGGACACCCGCCAGCTCACCCGGATCATCCGGGAGTCCGGCGTCATGAATGCCATGATCTGCGACGAGGTGCCCGGGGACCTCACGGCCCTCCGGGACTACGCCGTCACCGGCGTGGTGGAGGCCGTCACCCGTAAGGAGCCCGCCGTCTTCCCGGCGGAGGGCGAGGCCCGCTTCCGGGTCTCCCTGCTGGACTACGGGGCCAAGAACAACATCATCCGGGAGCTCCGGAAGCGGGGCTGCGACGTCACCGTCCTCCCGGCAAACGCCCCGGCGGAGGCCATCCTGGACTCCGGGGCCGACGGCGTCATGCTCTCCAACGGCCCCGGGGACCCGGCGGAGAATGTCTATCAGATCGAGCAGATCAAGAAGCTCCTGGGGAAGCTCCCCCTCTTCGGCATCTGCCTGGGCCACCAGCTCACGGCCCTGGCGGCGGGAGGGACCACCTACAAGCTGAAATACGGCCACCGGGGGGTGAACCAGCCCGTCCGGGACCTGAGCGGCGTCCGGACTTACATCACCAGCCAGAACCACGGCTACGCGGTGGACGGGGCCTCGGTGAAGACGGGCCGGGTCTCCTTTGCCAACGCCAACGACGGCACCTGTGAGGGCCTGGACTACCCGGGCCTCCGGGCCTTCACCGTCCAGTTCCACCCCGAGGCCCGGAGCGGGCCCCAGGACACGGCGTTCCTCTTTGACCGCTTTGTGGATTTGATGAAGGGAGGGGAGCAGTCATGCCTCTGAATACCAGCATTAAAAAGGTCCTGGTCATCGGCTCCGGCCCCATTGTCATCGGCCAGGCGGCGGAGTTCGACTACGCCGGGGCCCAGGCCTGCCGGGTCTTGAAGGAGGCGGGGGTCAACGTGGTCCTCTGCAACTCCAACCCCGCCACCATCATGACGGACCAGGCCATGGCGGACGAGATTTACTTGGAGCCCCTGACGGTGGAGACCGTGAAGCGCATCATCCGCAAGGAGAAGCCCGACTCCCTCCTGGCGGGCTTAGGGGGCCAGACGGGCCTGACCCTGGCCATGCAGCTGGACAAGGAGGGCTTCCTTGCCGAGCAGAACGTCCGCCTCCTGGGCACCGGCGCCGCGGCCATCTCCCGGGCCGAGGACCGGGAGCTCTTCAAGGAGGCCATGGCCGAGATCGGCCAGCCGGTCATCGCCTCCGACATCGCGGAGACCGTGGAGGGTGCTTTGGCCGTGGCTTCCAGAATCGGCTACCCCGTCATCGTCCGTCCGGCCTTCACCCTGGGGGGCGCGGGGGGCGGCGCGGCCGCCAACGAGGCCGAGCTTCGGATCATCGCCCAGACGGGCCTGGACGCCTCGCCCATCACCCAGGTGCTGATTGAGAAGGCCATCTTCGGCTGGAAGGAAATCGAGTTCGAGACCATGCGGGACGGCGCGGGGAACGTCATCGCCGTCTGCTCCATGGAGAACCTGGACCCCGTGGGGGTCCACACCGGGGACTCCATCGTGGTGGCCCCGGCCCAGACCCTGGCGGACCGGGAGTTCCAGATGCTCCGCTCCGCCTCGTTGGACATCATTGCCCACCTGGGCATCGTGGGGGGCTGCAACGTCCAGCTGGCTTTGAACCCGGACAGCTTTGAGTACGCCGTCATCGAGGTGAACCCCCGGGTGTCCCGGTCCTCCGCCCTGGCGTCGAAAGCCACGGGCTACCCTATTGCCAAGATCACGGCCAAGATCGCCCTGGGGTACACCCTGGACGAGATTAAAAACGACATCACGGGAAAGACCTGCGCCTGCTTCGAGCCCACCCTGGATTACATCGTCGTGAAGATGCCCAAGTGGCCCTTCGACAAGTTCGCCGACGCCTCCCGGACCCTGGGCACCCAGATGAAGGCCACCGGCGAGGTCATGTCCATCGCCCCCAGCTTCGAGATGGCCCTGATGAAGGCCGTCCGGGGCGCGGAGATCGGCATGGACAGCCTGAACCGGAAGAGCACCGACAGCGCCCCCATCTGGGAGCGGCTCCGCCGGGTGGACGACCGGCGGCTCTTCACCGTCTTCGAGGCCCTGAAATCCGGGGTGTCCGTGGACGAGATTTTCGGCATCACCCGGATTGACCGCTGGTTCCTTTGGAAGCTCCGGGGGATGGCGGACTTTGAAAAAAATTTGGAGACCCGGGGCTTAACGGGAGAGAATTACGAGACCGGAAAACGCCTGGGATACCCGGATGAGACCCTTCTCCGCCTCTCCGGGGCCCAATCTCTGCCGGAAGCGCCGAAATCCGCCGTCTACAAAATGGTGGACACCTGCGGCGCGGAGTTCGACGCGGAAACCCCCTATTTTTACTCCAGTTTTGACCGCTTTTGCGAGTCCAGCGCCTTCCCCCGGTCCGGGCGGCCGGTCATCATGGTCCTGGGCTCCGGACCCATCCGGATCGGCCAGGGCATCGAGTTCGACTATTCCTCCGTCCACTGCGTCTGGACCCTGAAGGAGCTGGGGTACGACGTCGTCATCGTCAACAACAACCCGGAAACGGTCTCCACGGACTATGACACGGCGGACCGGCTGTACTTTGAGCCCCTGTACCCCGAGGACGTGATGCACATCATCGAGGCGGAAAAGCCCGTGGGGGTGGTCGTGGCCTTCGGCGGCCAGACGGCCATCAAGCTGACCAAGTTCCTGGACGAAAAGGGCATCCCCATCCTGGGGACCTCCGCCGAGTCCATCGACATGGCCGAGGACCGGGAGCGCTTCGACGAGCTCTTGGAGCGCTTCCACATCAAGCGGCCCCAGGGCCGAGGCGTCCTGGGCATGGAGGAGGCTTTACAGGCGGCCAACGAATTGGGCTACCCCGTCCTTCTGCGGCCCTCCTATGTCATCGGGGGACAGAATATGGTCATCGCCCACAATGACGAGGACGTCCGGACCTACATGAATGTAATCCTGTCCGGGAAGGTGGAGAACCCCATCCTGGTGGACCAGTACCTCATGGGCAAGGAGCTGGAGGTGGACGTGATCTCCGACGGCGTGGACGTGCTGATTCCCGGCGTCATGCAGCACATCGAGCGCACCGGCGTCCACTCCGGGGACTCCATCGCCGTCTATCCCCCCTTCTCCATCGGGGACCGGACGCTGAAAACCATCATCGACTGCTCCGAGAAGCTGGCCCTGTCTCTGGGCACCAGGGGCCTCATCAATATTCAGTACCTGATTTATCAGGGAGAGCTCTATGTCATCGAGGTCAACCCCCGGGCCAGCCGGACGGTGCCCTACATCTCCAAGGTCA
>CAMXNV010000063.1 GCA_947245315.1 uncultured Oscillibacter sp.
TACTCTCCCGCGGGAATGGGGTGGGTCAGGGCGTAGCCCTCAAAGGCCTCCTCAAGGGAGTGCGCCGGGTCCGGGGCCGCCGGAGCCTCCGCCCCTCCTTCCGCCGGGGGAGCGGGGAGGGACAGGACCTCGTCGTAGGGCTCCTGAAACCGGGCGCAGTTTCCCAGGAAGTCGAAGACCTTGCAGGCCGTCTTGGGGTAGCGGCGGGCCCCGCTTGGGGACACGAAGTCATAGGTCCGGGTCCCCCGTCCGCAGAGCTGCCGGAGCTCCGCCCGGGAGCCCACGGGCCGAAGGAGGCCGACGTTCAGAAGGTCCGGGCAGTCGAACCCGGTGGCCAGCATGGCCACGGTGACGCAGACCCGGGTCCTGCCCCCCAGGGTATTGTCCCGGAAGCGGCGGGCCAGCTCCGAGGCCTTGGGGGCGTCGGCGGTGATCCGCAGGGCGAAGTCCGGCGGGTACTTCCCCGGGAACTTCTCCCCGGCGTACTCGTTGAGGAACCGGGCGGCGGTCTCCGCCTGCTCCGCGTTGGCGCAGAAGAGGAGCCCCTTGCCCACCTCCCCGGTCACCGGGTCCCGGAGGGCGTGGTCCAGGAAGACCGCCGTGAAGAGGCGGAGGGCCTCCTCGCTCAGAACGCGCTCCCCCTCCGCCGGGGCCGGGAGGCCCGCCCGGGCGTCGATGAGGACGGGCCGGACCAGGAGGCCGTCCCGGAGGGCCTCGGGCAGCGCGTAGCGATAGGTGGGCTCCCCCAGGCGGCAGCCGAAGGTCCGGTAGAGCTCCTCCAGCCGCCGGTCCGCCCAGGTCTCCGCCCCCGGCTCCGGCGCGGCGGAGGGGGCGGAGGTCAGGGCCAGGCGGAAGCCCAGGAAATAGGCGTACAGCGGCTGGGCGGACCCGGCGGAGAGGGGGTGGACCTCGTCGGCAATGAGGAGGGAGAAGTCCCCGGGCCGGAAGGCGCGCTTGTACCGGCCGCCGGCCAGCAGGGATTGCGCCGTGGCGGCGACGACATGGGCCTCTTCCCAGCCGCTGTCCTTTTGAAACAGGGCCGTCCGGTACTCCGGGTAAGACCCGAAGAGCTCCGCGGCCTGCTCCGCCAGCACGGCCCGGTCCGTCAGGTAGAGGACCCGGCGGGCATTCCCCGTCCGGAGGAAGAGGCGGATGACGGCGGCGGCGACCCGGGTCTTCCCTGTGCCCACGGCCAGCTCGAAGACGAAGCGCCGCTCCCCCCGCCTCACCGCCGCCTGGAGAGCCCTCAGGGCCTCCAGCTGGTGGGGGCGCAGCGGGTGGTCGCCGGAGAGGTAGTCCGGGCCGATCTCCTCATGGTACAGCCGTGCGGGGTCCTCCGCCGCCCGCTCCCGGAGGCTCTCCGGGCTGGGGAAGGCGGCGACGGCCTGGGGCTCCCCGCTCCGGAGGTCCCAGAAGTAGTGCTGGCTGCCGTTGGAGAGGAGGGCGAAGGGTGCCGAGAGGGCCCGGCCCTGGGCCCTGGCCTGCTCCCGGGTGCCGAGGGGGTCCCCGGCGCCGGGCTTGGCCTCCAGGACGGCCAGGGGCGCGCCGCCGCCGTCCAGAAGCATGAAATCCACCCTCCCGGCTCCCACGTGGCGGAAGTCCCCCCCCAGCTCGTCCCACTGGGCCCGGGTCAGGGAGATCTCGGGGTCCAGGCGGACGTTGGCCGGGCCCTCCGGGCCGTCGAACAGACGCCAGCCCGCGTCCTCCAGCATATGGCGGATTCTCTCCCTGGCCGTATCTTCCTGTCTTCTCATGCCTGTCCTTTCCGGGCCCTCTGCCGCCCTTCGGTCCGCTGCCGGTGTTTGCCAATAGTATATCACCTTTGCCGCCGCCGCGCAATTTCTAAAAAGAGGGGCGTAGGGGCCGCCGCCTTCGGCGGCCTGTTCCTCCGGGACTGCCGCGCTCTCGGGAGACGGGGCGGGACAGAGCCCGCCCCCTACGGAGCGTCTACCGGCAGACGGAGTGTAGGGGAGGGGCTCCGTCCCCTGCCGTTCCTCCGGGATTGCCATGCTTCCCGGCAATTCTACGAATCATAGGGTGACATTTCCCCGCCGCCGTGGTATCCTGTCGGCAAAGGAGTGGATGACCATGGACACGAAAGCCACCGGCGCGCTGATCGCCCGGCGAAGGAAGACGCTGGCCCTCAGCCAGGCGGAGCTGGCGGAGCGGCTCCATGTGACGGACAAGGCCGTCAGCCGCTGGGAGACGGGCCGGGGCATGCCCGGCCTGGACAGCCTGGAGCCCTTGTCGGAGGCTCTGGGCCTGTCGGTCAGCGAGCTTTTAAGCGGAAAGGAGCTGACCCAGGAGGAGCTGCCCAAGGCGGCGGGAGGACAGATTATGGAGAGCATGAAGCGGGAGAAGCAGTGGAAGTGGCTGGCCTGGCTGGCCATGGCGGCGGTGACGGCCCTGGCCGTCTGGGGCGTGAGCGTCTCCATTCAGGCCCAGCGGGAGGCGGAGCAGGAGCGGGCGGAGAACTGGGCCCACTACACCAGCTCCGTCGATCCCAACGAGGAGGGAGACGTGGCGGAGGCCACGGCGAACTATTTCCGGGAGCAGGGTATGAACACCCGCTTTGACCCCAAGAGCCTGCATGTCCGGGAGACGGTATTCCTGGGGGACTACATGGCCGTCCTCCTCTCGGACCGGGAGGGGGAGTGGTGCATGAGCGTTTGGCAGAAGGACGAAATCTATCAGGACAAGGAGGGCCTCCGGGACCGCTACTGCATCATCGGCGGCCGGTCCCGCGTCGAGCCGGGGGCCGGGGGCGTGGCCCAGTGGAACTTCGGCACCCCGGAGCAGCCCGTCATCGTCGTCTCCGGCGTGGAGCTGCCGGAGGAGGCGCACTTCGTTGAATTCGGCAGCGACGGCCATATCATAAGATGCTGGCTGGACCCCGACCAGGGGACCGCGCTGGACATTGCCATCCTGGCCCTGCCCATACGCCCGGAGGAGCTGAACCCTGTGGATGTCCAGCTCTGCGACGCCTGCGGGGCCTATCTCCCCCGGGACCTGGAATGACCAGCAAAAGCTCCCCTCCGTACCACAACGGAGGGGAGCTTTTTTCCAGCATATTACAGACAGTATCAGAAAGTCACCACGTCCTGGGCGGGCTTTTGGCAGGGGGCGATGGACAGCACGTGCATCACCGGGCCCTTGCCCTGGTAGGCGTCGTGGTTCTCCACGGCCATGCGGGCGATGACCTCCACCCAGTCCCGGTTCTTGTAGTCCTTCAGGCCCCGGCCCTTGGCGACGAGCCCCAGGAACTGGATGTCGTTCTCGCAGCAGACCATGGCGAAGCGGCCTGGGCAGTGGACGCCGGGATACTTCCGGGAGTGGCACATGAGGAGCTTCATGCGGACCTCCTTGCCCGCCCAGCGGTCCGGGTGGTCCATCACGTCCACGTACCACACGCCGAAGTCCTCATCGGGGACGTCCACCAGGGGCTGGTTCAGGTCAAAGGGGCACTCGTCCCCGGTGAGGTAGTCCTCGCTGGTGCCGTCCACGTTCTCGAAGTAGATGTCCGCCCGGCGGTTCACCATCCGGAGGTTCCGCTTCCGCAGGGCCTCCCGGAGCTCCGGGGTGGCCCGGTTGAAGACCAGCAGGTCCGCGTTGGTGATCTTCTCCATCATGAGCTGGCCCATGTTCTTGGCGTACAGCTCGAAGGTCCCCGCCTCCACGAAGGTCATGATCTGGTAGAGCACCCAATTGGCCGGCAGCACTTCCCTGTAAAGGCGTTCCATTTGCCACATGCCGTTGTACTCGATCAGCACCTGCTTGGGCCGGTACTTCTTCTCCAGCTCCTTCATCCGGGAGCAGGTCATTTCCCCCTCGTCCTCGATGTCCACCAGGGTCACATTGTCCAGGGCCTTGGGGTTGTACTCCTCTTCTCCCTCCTCGCAGCGGAGGAGGAGCGTCCGGTCCTGGCGGGCGAAGCCGTCCTCCAGGACGCCGTTGATGAAATTGGTTTTGCCGGAGTCCAGGAACCCGGCCACCAGATAAACAGGAATGTCCATTGTAAAGTAAACTTCCTTTTCAGACTCAGAGGCCGAAGAGTTGGGAGAGCCGGTCCTCCTTCAGATCCGCGCCGATGACGCAGAGGCGGCCCGTGTAGTCGGGATGACCGGCGCGGACCTCGTGCTCCTCCGGCACGTAGTCAAATTCAATCCAGGCGCCGTCCTCCCCGGCCACGATGCCCTTGGCCCGGAGGATGCTGCCGTACTCGCCGCTGTCCAGGGCGGCGAGAATTTTTTCGACGCCCGCCTGGGTGAAGGTCTTGGGGGTCTCCTTGCCCCAGGAGGTGAAGACCTCGTCGGCGTGGTGGTGATGGTGGTGGCAGGAACAGCTGGGGTCGTCACACTCCTGCCCGTGGTCATGGGGGTGCCCGTGCTCCCCGTGGTCGTGATGGTGCTCATGTTCCCCGTGAGCCTCGTGCTCATGGGAGTGCTCATGCTCCCCATGTTCCCCGTGGTCATGATGGTGCTCATGTTCCCCATGCTCCCCATGGTGATGGTGGGCATGTTCCGCCTCCTCGGCCTCGTGCTCCGCCCGCATCTTGGCCAGGAGCTCGTCCGCCAGGGAGACCTTCTCAATGGCGGAGAGGATGGTCTTGCCGTCCAGCTGGTCCCAGGGGGTGGTGAGGATGGCGGCGCCGGGGTTCTTCTCCCGGAGCATGGCCGCGGCGGCCTCCAGCTTCTCCTGGCTCAGCTTCTGGGTCCGGGAGAGGACGATGGTCCCGGCGGACTCGATCTGATTGTTGTAGAACTCCCCGAAGTTTTTCATATAGACCTTGACCTTGGTGGCGTCCGCCACGGTGACAAAGCTGTTCAGCTTCAGCTCCGGGGACTCCGCCGCCGTGTTTTCCACGGCCACGATGACGTCGGAGAGCTTGCCCACGCCGGAGGGCTCGATGAGGATGCGGTCCGGGTGGAACTGGGCGGTGACGTCCTTGAGGGCCTGGTTGAAGTCCCCCACCAGAGAGCAGCAGATGCAGCCCGAGGACATCTCGGAGATCTGAACGCCGGACTCCTTCAAAAAGCCGCCGTCGATGCTGATCTCGCCGAACTCGTTCTCAATGAGGACCAGCTTCTCCCCCTGGTAGGCCTCCGCCAGCAGCTTTTTGATGAGGGTGGTCTTGCCCGCGCCGAGGAACCCGGAGATAATGTCGATTTTTGTCATGGTATCAAGTCCTTTGCTTTCAAATTATATCTCACCTATCATATCACCTTATTGGAAAAAAGCAACGCCGTTACAAAAATTTAACAGAAAAGGCGCTTCCCCGGGATCACTGAGGCCCCTCCGGCGCGTCCCCGCCCTCCCGGTTCTTCTCCCGGGCCTGGTTGAGATAGTCGTGCTCCGCCGTTTTCTTGCTGGGGACGAAACCCTGGGCCGCCGTGCGCTTCCCGCCCTTGGTCTTGGCGTAGAAGAAGCCGGTGACGGAAAAGACCACCGCCCCGATGAAGTTGACGAACAGGTCCTTCATGGTGTCGATGAGGCCGATGTCCAGATAGCCCCCCAGGCCTAAGTCCTGGCCGTTGATGAGGACCTCCTGGATGCCCGGCACGGCCACGACTTTGTTGGACCGGGTGACGTCCAGGGTGGCGGAGTAGATGGCGTTGACTACCGTGTCCCGCTGCATGTCCGTGTGGAAGAACATGTCCATGCCGAACTCGAAGAACTCCCACAGCACGCCGATGGTCATGGAGAAGCAGAAGGCCACCAGGGCCAGGAAGAGGGGGGAGAGGTCGAAGGTGAGGCGCTCGTCGTCGTTGAGGAGCACCACCAGGGCGAAGCCCACCGCCGCCGCCAGGAAGCCGTTGATGGTGTGGAGCATGGTGTCCCAGTGGGGCACCACTACGTAGAAGGCGTTGACCTCCCCCAGCACCTCCGCGGCGTAGATGAAGCAGAGGACCGTGATCTCCAGGGCGGGGGGCAGCTCAATGTGGAACTTCACCTGAATCCAGCTGGGCACGTACAGCAGCAGGTAGGCCAGGGCGCAGTAGAACGCGCTCTCATAGCCCCCCACCATGAGCTGGCGGACGAAGATGACGATCACCAGCAGCCGCAGGGTGTAGAAGACGATGAAGGAGCTTCTGTGCTCCCGCAGCTCCTGCTCCATCGCCTGGCGGAAGCTCTTCTTCTCCCGCCGTTTGGCCTGTTTCGCTTCTTTCTTGCTGAGCTTTGACATTTGTTTTTCTCCTTTTTAATACACACGTCAATCCGTTTTGCCATTTGAGGGAGAGTATAACACAGAAAGCCGTTTTGCGCAAGCCGGGCATGGGCCCCGGCAAAATACCCCCTTGGCATCCCCGGCGGACTATGATAGGATAAAGGGCAGAGTAAGCTGCCCGGCGGGCCGCCGGGGAGGCGGGGAGAGGAGGCGCGGCCTTGAAACGGATATCGGTCATCATCCCCCTGTACAACGGCGAGCCCTTCCTGGCGGACTGCCTCCAATCCGTGCTGGGCCAGACCTATAAGAACCTGGAGGTCCTGGTGATCGACGACGGCTCCGAGGACGGGGGACCGGCGCTCTGCCGGGAATACGCCCGGCGGGACGGCCGGGTGGCCCTGCATACCCAGGAGCACCGGGGGGTCTCCGCCGCCAGGAACCGGGGGCTGGCGCTGGCGGCGGGCGAGGCCGTGTTCTTCCTGGACAGCGACGACGCCGTCCACCCCCTGCTGCTGGAGGAGTGCGCCCGGCAGCTGGAGGACCATGGGGCCCAGCTGGCCTCCTGCGCCTACCGGCGGATGGAGGGGCGGCTGCTGGAGCGCCCCGCCTGGTCCCCGGAGGACGAGCGGCCCCGGTGGCGGCGGGCCCAGGGCGAGGAGGCGGAGCGGTGGTTCCACGGCCCGTACACGGATCCGCTCTCCGGCATCGGCGGCAAGCTGATCCGGCGGGAGGTCATCGGCTCCCTGCGCTTTGACGAGGACCTGATCCAGGGGGAGGACACCCTGTTTCTCTACCAATTGTTCCGCCGGGGCCTCCGGGCGGCCTACGGGCCCCGGGGCTGGTATTACTACCGGATCCACGGCGGCAGCGCCACCGGTTCGGCGGCCCGCCGGGGGGCCGCGTACTCCGAGGCCGCCCGGCGGCTCCGGGACCTGGAGTGGGCCCTGGGGCGGGAGGCCTATGTGTTGAAATGGGAGCGGCTTGCCCTCCGGCAGCTGGAGGACAGCTGTCTGACTCTGAGAGCGGCGGGGGAGCGGGAGGGGCTGGAGAAGCTCCGGGCCCTGGCCCGGCGGGAGGTGACGCACCCCCTGTACCGGAGGCTCCGGTGGGACGAGCGGCTGCTGTTCCGGACCTGCCTCCTGAGCGGCCCGCTGTACCGGCTGGAGAGGGCCCTGTTCCGGCTCTATGGCCGGGGCAAGCGGCGGCTGACCCTCCGGAGCGATGTCCAGACCGGCATCCTGACCTTCCACTGCGCCGACAACTTCGGCGCCATGCTCCAGGCCTACGGCCTGATGACCGCGCTGCTGGAGGAGGGAATCCCTGCGGAGATCGTGGCCTACGAGCCCCCCTATATGACGGGGCGGCACTGGCTGGTCCCCTATGTGCCCGGCCTCTGGAGGCGGAGCCCGCTGCGGGGGGCGAAGTACCTGCTGTGGCGCACCTGGGCCAACCTGAGCCAGGGAAGAAATTTCTTCCGGCGGCGGGCCGCCATGCGCCGCTTCCGGAGGGAGCGCCTCACGGGCCCGGACGCCCCCCGGCTGCGGACCTGCCTCCGCTTTGGGAGGCTGCCCTACGCCTGTTACGTCGTGGGCAGCGACCAGATCTGGAACCCGGAGATCACTTTCGGACTGCGGAGGGCCTACTTCGGGGCCTTTGAAAATCCACGGAAGCGGCGGGTGGCGGCCTACGCCGCCAGCCTGGGGAGCGCCTCTCTGCCGCCGGAGTATGCGCAGGAGTTCGCGGACCTCCTCCGGCACGTGGACGCGGTGTCCGTCCGGGAGGAGGAGGCCCTTCCCTACGTGGGGCCCCTCTGCCGGGGGGAGGCCAGGGCGCTGGCGGACCCGGTGTTCCTCCTGGAGCGGGAGGACTGGCGGCAGATCGAGAGGCCGCCGGACCGGGAGGGCTACATCCTCTTCTACGCCACGGAGTCCCACCCGGAGATGACGGCCTATGCGCAAACCCTGTCCCGGCGGACGGGGCTGCCGGTGGTGGAGGTGAGCTGCGGCACGCCGGAGCCGGGGACGGGCTTCCAGGCGGACCTGACGGCGGGCCCGGCGGAGTTCCTGGGCTACGTCCACCAGGCGGCCTACGTGGTGACCAATTCCTTTCACGCCGTGGCGTTCAGCATCCTGTTCCAGAGGCCCTTCCTGGCCTTTGCCCACAGCCGCCTGAACGCCCGGGTGTACAACATCCTGCGCCTCCACGGCCTGGAGAGCCGGCTCTGCCGGCCGGGCCGGGAGGCGGACCTCGACGCCCCGGTGGACTGGGCCCGGGCGGCCCGGCGGACCCGGGCCCTGGCCCGGGAGGGCAGGGCCTTCCTGCGGGAGAACCTGCCGGGCCCGGAGAACCGGGATGAGGAGAGGAGGCCGGAGAATGGAACACCCTGACGGGCGGAGGGCCGGGGAGCCCGGCTTGGCGCACATGTTCCGCTATCTGACGGCGCGGCTGGAGGGAGAGGACAGGCGGAGCTGGAAGATTTTGGCCGGGCTGAGCCTGGTCAGCCCGGTGGTGGACGTGTTCAGCTTCTCCGCCCTCCTGCTGATTATCAACCGGGCCCTCCGGGAGAACCGGGCCGCCCCGGGGCTGATTCTGTTCACCCTGGGCATGGCGGGCCTGTCGGGGCTGAAATGCCTCCTGGAGCTGTACAAGGACCGGCTCTCTCAGCGCTTTGTCTACGGGGGCGCCCAGCGGCTGTCCCTGAAGGTCTACGAGCTGCTGATGAAGGAGGACCTGACGGCCCACAACGAGAAGAGCCCGATGCAGGCCATGGCCCTGGTCCGGCAGGACACCACCAGCTGCATCCAGGCCCTGGTGTCCTGCATCGGCATCGGGGCGGGGGCCGTCACCCTGGCGGGCTACGCGGCGGTCCTGATACGGGTCTCCGGCTGGGCGGGGGCGGCCAGCAGCGCGGCGCTGGCCCTGATTGTCGCCGGAGTCTACCGGCGCAACCGGAAGCGGGTCCGGGCCTGGGGGGAGCGCAGCCGGGCCTGCTCCATCCGGGCCAACTCCCAGATCACCATCGCCTACGGCTCCTTCAAGGAGATGAAAATCGACGACCGTTTCGCCCTTGTCCTGGAGAACTACCGGGACGCCAGCCGGGGGTACGCCCAGGCCCAGAGCGAGTATCAGCACCAATCCGGCAGCACCGGCGTCATCTTGCAGAACTCCGTCATGGGGGCCCTGTTTGTGGTGGTGGCGGTGATCCTGGCCGCCGGGTCCCGTCTCACCGCCGTCCTCACGCCCCTGATGGCCTATATCACGGCGCTGGTCCGGGCCCTCCCCCTGGCCTACGGCATCCTCCGGAAGGAGGAGGCCCGGGCGGCGAAGCTCCGCCGGAAGGAGCTGACCTTCCAAAGGGGCCTGTCCGTGCAGGGGCTGACCTTCGCCTACCGGGAGGGGCGCAATATCTTTGAGGACGCCTCCGTGGACATCCCCGTGGGCTGCTCCGTGGCCGTGATCGGCCCCTCCGGCGTGGGGAAGACCACCTTCCTGGACCTGATCCTGGGCCTGCTGAAGCCCCAGGGGGGCAGCGTGTTTTACGACGACTACGACCTGGCGGCCCAGCGGGACGGGGAGGGCCCCTGCCGGGGGGACGTAGGCCGCCTGGTGAGCTACATCCCCCAGACGGTCTACCTGAACGGGGAGACCATCCGCGGCAACGTGGCCTTCTTCACCCGGGAGGAGGAGATCGACGACGGGAAGGTGGAGGCGTGCCTCCGCTGCGCCCAGATCTGGGAGGACGTGGAGCAGCTGCCCCAGGGGATCCGCACGGTGATCGGGGAGAACGGCACCGCCATCTCCGGCGGCCAGCGTCAGCGGGTGGCCCTGGCCCGGGCGCTGTACAAGGACTTTGAGCTCCTGGTGATGGACGAGGCCACGGCGGCCCTGGACATGGAGACGGAGCGGGCGGTGATCGACTCCATCCGCCAGGTGAAGGGGGGCAAGACCCTGCTGATGGTCACCCACCATATGAGTTTGGCCAATGAGTGCGATTATATCTATCGGATTGAAAACCGGAAGATCGTGCCGGTGAAGGGCCCGGTGGGGGGCCGGTAGGGGGAGCGTCCTGTTAGCGGATTTTTATGTAGGGGGCGGGCTCTGTCCCGCCCCGTCTCTCGGAACCATGGCAGTCCCGGGGAAATGGCCTGACCTGGGGGTCAGGCCCCACAGGGTGTTCTATCG
>CAMXNV010000064.1 GCA_947245315.1 uncultured Oscillibacter sp.
GGACATGCCCCAAGGGGGCCTGTGCATACCACCGGCACGGCCGGTGGTTATGATTTCCGCCGCCGGGAATTCGCGCTTCTGCGACCAATTTCCCCCCGGCCGCCGTGGTATAATCGGCGCAGTGGAAAAGAATCCAAAGGATTCTATTCCATGCGGCGCTGTAAAACAGCGCCGTATGCCGCGCGAGCGGCTTACTGTGCTTGACTTCATAGGAAACGCACAGGCGCTTTGCGCCCCGGCGGCCCACGCCCGGATCGGACAAGCTCCGTCTCCGCCGGCCACGCCAAAGAAAGGATGATACATAAGATGCCGGAATGGTTTGAGATGCACGAGCTGCGGCGGTTTCTGCCCCTGCCCTACGAGGCGGCGGCGGAGCCCCGGCTGCGGCGGGCTCAGGAGAAGCTCCAGCGGGGGGACCCCCGGATGGGCTGGGTCCGCCTGCCGGGGGAGGGGGCGTCCCTGCTCCGCCTGTACACCCTGGCGGAGAGCATCCGGGCCCAGGGCCGGACGCTGGTGGTCGTGGAGGACGGGGGCCTCCGGGGCGGGGTGCTGGGGATCGCGGGCTGCCTGGGCGGGGAGCCGGGGCGGCTCCGCTTCCTCAGCGGCCTGCCCGCCGCCGGGGAGCTGGAGGAGGCCCTGGCCCTGGCGGCCCGGGGCGAGGCCGTCCTCTACGCCGCCGGAGGCGGGGACACCCCGGCCTTCCGCCTGCTGCGGGAGGCCATGGCGGAGCGGCACGGGGAGGAGGCCGGGCGCTATGTGCTGGAGGCCGGGGACCTGGCCGCCGGGGAGTACGGCGGCTTCGGCCTCCTCACCGCCGCCGGGCTGCTGCCCATGGCCGTGGCGGGGATAGACGTGGCGGCCCTGCTGGCGGGGGCCGTGGAGCTGCGGGAGCGCTGCGCCGTTCCCTCCCTTGAAAATCCCGCCTGGCGCTACGCCGCCGTCCGGCGGCAGCTCTGCCGGGCCGGGTATGCCGTGGAGCTGCTGGGTTGCTGGGACTCCCGGCTGGCGCCCCTGCTGGGGTGGGTCAAGGACCTCCGGGCCGCCGCCGAGGGGAAGGAGGGCAGGGCCCTTTTTCCCGCGGTGGTGGACTACAGCCGGGAGTTCCGCTCCCTGGGGCAGTACATCCAGGAGGGGCCCCGGCTCTTCTTTGAGACGGTGGTGCGGCTGGAGGAGGACGCGCCGCTGTCCGCCCTCCGGGAGGCGGCGGCCCAGGGGACCCTGCTGGCCCACACGGACAGCGGGGTGCCCAACCTCATCCTCCGGCCCGGCGGCGTGACCCCGGAGGCCCTGGGCGGGCTGCTCTACTTTTTCCTCTACAGCTGCGGCCTCTCCGCCTGCCTGATGGACGTGGACCCCCTGTCCTGCCCGGGGGTGGAGGCCTGCGAGGCCCGGATTCGGGACCTGCTCCCGGCGGAGAGCCGGGAGGCGGTTTTGCCGGAGCCCGCCGCCGCCGGAGCGGGGATTCTGTGAACAATTATCAAATTTGGTTTTTTGGATTGTTTTTTCCGGCAGAGTGTGGTATTCTGTGGACAAAGCCACCAGGGCCAACGGACTATAAAATGACAGGAGTGTTTTACTATGGTTAGACTGATTATGGGCATGAAGGCCAACCGAAATATGACCTATGATATTCACTATCATATCCGCCTGATCGACGCGCATGAATACAAACTGGGCAGCTATGAGCTGCTCCAGGGCTTTATCAGCGGCCTCCACGCGGGGAATTATGACATCTCCCACATGTTCATTGATAACTTCTGCAAAATCGTGGGCAAGGAAGTGGACGCGGAAACCGAGACCTTTATGAACTGGCTGGACGCCTTCGGCGAGCGGAACAATATCAAATTTACCGTAACCATCAGCGCCGACCCGGCCGCCGCCACCGACGGTATGCAGCGCTTCCTGTAAGAGTATGAAATAGAACAGGCCCCGTCCGAGAGGACGGGGCCTTGCTTTTGGCGTTTTTTTAATTACGGCATAGCCTCCAGCACATCGGGCAGGGCGTTGTTCAGATCCGAGAGGCAGAGGTTCCCGCCGCCGAAGAGGCGGGCCAGCTGGGTACGCTCCCGGATGGACTGGCCGTTCAGATACCAGACGGCGGAGCCCTCCCGGGGGAGGTAGGCGCAGGCGTAGCGGCCGGAGTAGTGGCTGTAGGCCCCCTGTTCCGCCAAGTATTCGGTGAGGGTGTCCCGGTCCACCGGGGCGAAGGACTCCCCATCCCAGGCGGCGGCGGTGGAGGTCAGCAGCAGGGTCAGCTTCCCGGCGTCCACCACGCCCCGGAGGCGGTTCAGGCCATAATAGAGCTGCTCCGGCGGCTCCAGGGGGGAGACGGCGTCCTCCTCCTGCCGGGAGACCCGGAGGACCAGCCGGTCGGCGCTCTCGCCCAGGGCGGCGTAGTCATAGCCGAAGACGGCGCCCTTCCCCGCGGGGGCCTCGGCGGCCACATACAGGAGCTGTTCCCCCAGGCCCTCCCGGAGCAGGCGGGCCGCCTGGGTGAGCTCGTTGCGCTGGGTGACGGAGGTGAGGCCGGAGATGTCCAGGAAGAGGCCGTCGTAGCGCCCCGCCTCCACGGCCTTGAGCAGCACGGCGGCCAGCTTTTCCGCGTCGTGCTCCCGGAACTGGTAGACCCCGCCGGTGACGTACAGCAGCGCCTTGGCCCCGGCGGCTTGGACGGCGTCCCGCACCGCCGCGGACTCCTCCCCGGACAGGAGGGAGGCCAACTGGGGCTCGCCGTTGTAGGTCAGCTTGGCGGCGGCCACGCCCACCGCCTCATAGCCCGCCATGTCCGGCAGGCCCTCGGGCCCCGTGGCGATGCCGGTGCGGCTGGTGGTGGGGTCGTGGAGCTTGTCGTGGAGGCGCATGAGGATCACGGCGGCCTGCTCCCGGGTGACGTGGTCCTCCGGGGAGAAGCTGGTGACGGAGGTGCCGTCCATCAGGCCCAGGCCGTAGGCCATGATGATGTAGCCGCTGTTGGCCCGGACGTCCTGGAAGGGCAGGGGCATGTCCTGAATCAGCCCGGCGATGCTGCCGTAGCCCAGGCCCCGGACCAGCATGGCGGCGGCCTCGCTGCGGGTGATGAGCGCGTCGGGGCGGAAGCTGCCGTCCTGGCTGGTGATGGCCCCGTGGTGATAGGCCGTCTCCACGGCGCCGGCGTACCAGGCCTTCTTGGGCACGTCCTCGTAGATGGTCCGGGCGGCGGCGGTGGGCTTCCAGCCGAAGAGGCGGCAGAGCACCACCAGGAACTCCGCCCGGGACATCTCCTTCCCGGTTCCGAAGGTGCCGTCGGACTCCAGGTAGAAGTATTTCAGGGCCACGCAGCGCTCGATGTCCCCCTTGGCCCAGAAGTCCTCCGGCACGTCGGAGATGGCGGAGGCGGGGACGGATATCACACCGGCCAGCAGGACGCACAGCAGAAAGCCGCAGAGGGCCTGTCGCAGATGCTTCATTCTTCTCACTCCTTAATAAATGGGATGACCCTCCTATCTTAGCAGATCTTTCCCGGTCCGTCAAATGAAAGCGGGCGGCGGAGTGTCGGAACAAGCATTTTATAAGGAGGATTCTATGTAGGGGGCGGGCTCTGTCCCGCCCCGTCTCCCGGGAGCGTGGCAGTCCCGGAGGAGCGGGAGGGGACAGAGCCCCTCCCCTACAAGGTGTCCTATCGATAGAATACCCTGTGGGGCCTGGTCCCCAGACCAGGTCATTTCCCCGGGTGCCTAGTACTCCCGAAAAACCGAAGGGGGCGGGGGTCCCCTACAATACTGCCAATAGGACACCCCCGGGCAACCTCACCCCCTCTTCCGCGTCAAGCAGGCCCCGGCCAGCGCTCCTATGAATACCAGCGGCGCGATTCTGACAAACAGCCACTCGAAGGCGTTGAAAAGCACTGCGGTCATAGCGGTTTCGGGCTTTGTGTAATCCCAGCCCAGGTAAGGGCTTTTCAGCACAACCAGGGCGGCAAAAATGACCACAATCGCCGCGCACAGCAGGATAAAAAAGTAATGAATCACCCTCCGCCGCATCGTCTTACCGCGCGCAAGCCGCAGGTTGATGACCTCCAGCTTCTCGGAAAGCGCTCTCAGGCCATCGGCCTCCATCTCGGCAACGGTTTCTCCGAGCAGGGTGCTCACGGGCGTTTCGAGGGCCTCCGATATGGAAATCAGCATATCGGCGTCCGGAACCGACAGGCCCTGTTCCCATTTTGAGATGGTCTGCCGCACCACATTCAGCTTGACGGCCAGTTCCTCCTGCGAAAGCCCTTTGGATTTTCTGATTGCTTTGATGTTTTCGTTCAGCATCGTAGATGCCTCCTTTCGCCGTCATTATAAAGAGAAAAGCCCGTTGCGGCAAGCAACGCGGATTAACATGCCGGTGTTTTTCCGGCGGGGACCGGCCGTCCCGGAGGCGTAAGGCCGCAAAACAGGTGGAGGGAATTTCCCTTTATAGAAATTGCGCCGCAGTGGATTTAAGGGATTAGTACCATGCCGCCGGAAGGGGAATAGCCTCCAGGCCCCTCTTCGAGGCCGCCCGCCGAAAAAAATCCTTGACTTGGAGCCCGCTCCAGGGAGTATGCTGGAGGGGAGAGAGAATTTTGAAGAGGAGGCAGGGCATGACAATTTCGGAAGTGAGCAAGCAGTACGGCCTTTCCACCGACACACTGCGCTACTATGAGCGCATCGGCCTGATTCCGCCGGTGCCCCGGCGGGGCGGGGGCGTCCGGGACTACGACAAGGCCTCTCTGGGCTGGGTGGAGCTCATCAAGTGCATGCGCTCCGCCGGGGTGAGCATCGAGGCGCTGATCGAGTACAGCCGCCTGTTCCAGCAGGGGGACGAGACCCTGGAGGCCCGGAAGGCCCTGCTGGTGGAGCAGCGGCGGCAGCTCCTGGAGCGGATGGCGGACATGCAGCGCTCCGTGGACCGGCTGAACGAGAAGATCGAGAACTACGAGCGGGGCCTGGCCCAGAAGGAGCAGGAGCTCCGCCGCCACCAGGCGGAGCGGGAGGAGACAGGCAAACGCTGACGAGAAACCGGGAGGACCCCCTCCCGGTTTTCGCTGTCCGCGGGCCCTCAAAAAAGTGAAGGAACCTTCATATTCCCCCTTGACAAAGGGGGGTGGGCGGGTGTAATATGAAGCCAGCTTCACAAGAAGCAAACTTCACATAAAGGAGGGACGGCGTGAAGACGAAGGTGCGGGAGCTGCGGACCGCCGCGGGGATGACCCAGCAGCAGTTGGCGGAGCGGGTCCGTGTTTCCTCGCGGACCATCATCTCCATAGAGAAGGAGCAGTACAGCCCTTCGCTGATGCTGGCCTACCGGATGGCGGAGGTCTTCGGCGTAACGGTGGAGGAGCTCTGCTGCCTCAAGGAAAATCGGGAATTGGAGGATCGGAAGTATGAGGATTTACCATAGGAAGAATTTTAAGCTGGGACTGTGGTCGCTGCTTTTGTCGGCGGGGCTCCTGGCGGCGGGCCTGTGGCGGGGGAACTTCGATTGGAAGGACGGCGCGCTGTCCGCGCTGCTGGCCCTCCTGGGCGGGGGGAACCTGATCCGCAGCCTGTCCCGGGAAAAGTCCCGGGAGGACAAGCTGGAGGAACTGGACGAGCGAAACCGCCTGGTGAAGCTGAAGGCCCAGAGCCAGGCCTATCACATCAGCCAGTTCGTGTTCCTCTGCGGGGCGTCGGCGCTGTGCGCCCTGGGGAAGTGGAACGGCTCCATGCTCTGGGTGGGGGCAGGCCTGGGCCTGCTGGCGGCCTTTCTCTTCGCCCTGTCGGCGGATTTCTTCACCTGGATGTACTACGACGAACACACCTGAATAAAGGAAAAGGACCCGCCGGAGTAGGCGGGCCCTTTTTTGTAAGCCTTGGTTGCCGTCGCTCCGGCCTGGACAAGTACCAGACAAGCAGAGCGTGCGAAAGTTCTTTTGCTAACTTTTCTTTCAAGAAAAGTTAGTTTCTCCCCACCGCTCCGGCGGAGTCCTTCAACAGCACGTCATGGGCCCCGCCCTCCACGATGGAGACGGAGCTGACCAGGGTCAGCTTGGCCTTGTCCCGGAGCTCCGGGATCGTCAGCGCACCGCAGTTGCACATGGTGGAGCGAATCTTCGCCAGGGTCGTGGCCATGCCGTCGGACAGAGCCCCGGCGTAGGGCACATAGGAGTCCACGCCCTCCTCGAAGCTCAGCTTGGCCGCGCCGCCCAGGTCGTAGCGCTGCCAGTTCCGGGCCCGGGCGCTGCCCTCGCCCCAGTACTCCTTCATATAGCTGCCGCCAATCAAAATCTTGCTGGTGGGGCTCTCGTCGAACCGGGAGAAGTACCGGCCCAGCATGCAGAAGTCCGCCCCCATGGCCAGAGCCAAGGTGATGTGGTAGTCCTGGACGATGCCGCCGTCGGCGCAGATGGGCACGTAGACCCCGGTTTCCTCAAAATACTTATCCCGCTCCGCCGCCACGTCGATGACCGCCGTGGCCTGGCCCCGGCCAATGCCCTTGGTCTCCCGGGTGATGCAGATGGAGCCGCCGCCGATGCCGATCTTCACGAAGTCCGCCCCCGCGTCCGCCAGGAAGCGGAAGCCCTCGCCGTCCACCACGTTGCCCGCGCCCACCTTCACCGTGTCGCCGTAGCGCTCCCGGATCCAGGCCAGGGTCCGGGCCTGCCACTCGGAGTAGCCCTCGGAGGAGTCAATAACCAGCACGTCCACTCCCGCGTCCACCAACGCGGGAACCCGCTCCTCGTAGTCCCGGGTGTTGATGCCCGCGCCCACCACATAGCGCTTCTGGCTGTCCAGCAGCTCCAGGGGGTTGCCCTTGTGGGAGTCGTAGTCCTTCCGGAAGACGAAGCTGACCAGCCGCCCGTCCTTGGAGACGATGGGCAGGGCGTTGAGCTTCCGGTCCCAGATGATGTCGTTGGCCTCCTTGAGGCTGGTGCCCTCGGGGGCGTAGATCAGCTTGTCAAAGGGGGTCATGAAGTCCGTCACCGGGGTGGCGGGGTCCAGGCGGCTGACCCGGTAGTCCCGGCTGGTCACCAGACCCAGGAGCCGCCCGTCCGCCGTGCCGTCCTCGGTGACGGCCATGGTGGAGTGCCCCGTCCGCTCTTTCAGGGCCAGCACGTCGGCCAGGGTGTCGCTGACGCGGAGGTTGGAGTCGCTGGACACGAAGCCCGCCTTGTAGTTCTTCACCCGGCGGACCATCTCCGCCTGCTGCTCCACGGGCTGGGAGACGAAGATGAAGGCGATGCCCCCCTCCCGGGCCAGGCCGATGCCCATCTGCTCGCCGGAGACGGCCTGCATGACGGCGGAGACCATGGGCACGTTCATGGTCAGGGGGCACTCCTCGCCGCGCTTGAACTTCACCACCGGCGTCTTCAAGGAGACGTTGGCGGGGATGCACTCCGAGGAGGAGTAGCCGGGGACCAGCAGGTATTCGCTGAAGGTGTGGGAGGGCTCGGGGAAAAAGTAAGCCATAAGACGACACCTCAATTCTTTAGAGTTAGGAGTTAGGAATTAGGAGTTAGGAGTTGGAGAACGGAATTTCCGATTGGGAAAATTCCGCGTTCCTCATTCCTAATTTATCATAAGCCTGCTGAATTGGCAAGCTTACAGGAAGTAGTTCTTAGCGGCCTCGAAGAGGTGGAGGTCGTAGTCTCCGGGGACGTTCTTGTAGAGGCCGGGGCCTACGCGCTCGGCGTGGCCCATCTTGCCGAAGACACGGCCGTCGGGGGACGTGATGCCCTCCACCGCCCAGACGGAGCCGTTGGGATTGAAATCCGGGTCCATGGTGGGCAGACCCTCCAGGTCCGCGTACTGGGTGGCGATCTGGCCCCGCTCCGCCAGGGTTCTCAGGAGCTCCGGCGGGCAGAGGAAGCGGCCCTCACCATGGGAGATGGGGACGGCGTAGACCTCGCCGGGGTTCACCCGGGCCAGCCAGGGGGACTTGTTGGAGACGATGCGGGTGTTCACAATCTTGGACTGGTGCCGCCCGATAACGTTGAAGCTCAAGGTGGGGCTGTCCTCGCCGCAGTCCACGATCTCGCCGTAGGGCACCAGCCCCAGCTTGACAAGGGCCTGGAAGCCGTTGCAGATGCCCAGGGCCAGGCCGTCCCGGTTTTTGAGGAGGTCCATCACCGCCTCGGAGGTCTCGGGCCCCCGGAGGAAGGCCGTGATGAACTTGCCGGAGCCGTCGGGCTCGTCGCCGCCGGAGAAGCCGCCGGGCAGGAACAGAATCTGGCTCTCCCGGAGCTTCCGGGCAAAGGCGGCGGCGGAGTCCGCCACGTCCTGGGCGGACTGATTGTTGATAACGAAGATCTCCGTCTCCAGCCCCGCCCGCTGGGCGGCCCGGGCGCTGTCGTATTCGCAGTTGGTGCCGGGGAAGACGGGAATCAGAACCTTGGGTTTCGCCGCGCCCATCTTGGGGGCGGGCCGGGTGAAGGCCGGGCAGGGCAGCACCGGGGCCTCGCCCTCCGTGGGGGCCTGGGTGGGGTAGACGTCCGCCAGGACGGCCTCGTTCCGCGATAACAGTTCGTCAATTGGGGCGGAATCATCACCAATTGTAATCACCGGCTCCGCCGTGGTGACGCCGAGGCGCTTGGCGCAGGGGAGGTCAATTTCCTCCGTCAGCTCGGCCACAATGGTTCCCCGGTTCAGGCCGTACCAGCGGTGGGGGACGGCGGCGTCGGCTGTGAAGCCGATCCGGTTGCCGAAGGCCATGTTCATGACCGCCTCCGCCGTGCTGTGCTCCACGGCCCAGGCGGCTTTGACCTTGCCGCTTTGGGCCAGACCATGGAACGCCTCCCAGGCGGCTTTCAGGTTTTCGGCATTGCTGCCGCCGAAGCAGTACACCGGGTGTCCGGCCTCCTTGAACTCGGGGGTGATGACCTCCCCCGCCTGAATCGGCGCGATAGCAAAGGAAACCAGGGTCGGGGGCACGTCCAGGTCCAGGAAGGAGCCGGACATGGAGTCCTTGCCGCCGATGGCCGCCGCGCCGAAGTCCATCTGGGCCTCCATGACTCCAAGCAGGGCGGCGAAGGGCTTGCCCCAGCGCTCCGGCTCCTGGCGGAGTTTTTCAAAGTACTCCTGCAAGGTCAGGTAGGCGGCCTTGTAGTCCGCGCCGGAGGCCGTCAGCTTGGCCAGGGAAATCACCACGCTGCTGATGGCCCCGGTGTAGGGGTCCTCACTCATGATGTCCGGGTCGAAGCCCCAGGCCATGACGCTGGCCTGCTCCGTCTCCTGGCCCGGCAGCACCGGCAGGAGGGCCGCCATAGCTTGGGCGGGAGTCCGCTGGGTCTTGCCGCCGAAGGGCATGGTGACGCTGCCCGCGCCGATGGTGGAGTCGAAGCGCTCCACCAGCCCCCGGCGGGAGGCGCATTTCAGACTGGAGGCGGTTTCCCGGAGGCTGCCGGGATCGCCGGTGGGGAGAGTGCGCCGGGCCTCGGGAACGGAGACCTGGGCGTGCTTCACAGCGCCGTTGGAGTTGAGGAACTCCCGGCTCAAGCTGACAATGGTTTCCCCTTGCCACCGCATGACCATTCTGGGTTCCGTGGTCACAACTGCCACCGGATAGGCCTCCAGGTTCTCCGCCTTGGCGGCGGCCATGAGCTTGTCCGCGTCCTCGGGGGCCACGACGACGGCCATGCGCTCCTGGCTCTCGGAGATGGCCAGCTCCGTGCCGTCCAGGCCGTCGTATTTCTTCCGCACCGCGTCCAGGTCGATGGTCAGGCCGTCCGCCAGCTCGCCGATGGCCACGGACACACCGCCCGCGCCAAAGTCGTTGCAGCGCTTGATAAGGCGGGTGACGGCCCCGTCCCGGAAGAGGCGCTGGAGCTTCCGCTCCTCCGGGGCGTTGCCCTTCTGGACCTCGCTGGCCATGGTCTGGAGGGACTTGGCGTTGTGGCTCTTGCTGGAGCCCGTGGCCCCGCCGATGCCGTCCCGGCCCGTGCGTCCTCCCAGGAGGATGACCACGTCCCCGGGGGCGGGGCGCTCCCGCCGGACGTTCTCCGCCGGGGCGGCGCCGACGACGGCGCCCACTTCCAGGTGCTTGGCCACGTATCCGGGGTGGTAGAGCTCCGCCACGTGGCCCGTGGCCAAGCCGATCTGGTTGCCGTAGGAGGAGTAGCCCGCCGCCGCCGTCTGGCAGAGCTTCCGCTGGGGCAGCTTGCCGGGGAGGGTTTGCTCCAGGGGCGTCCTGGGGTCGCCGCAGCCGGTGAGGCGCATGGCCTGGTGGACGTAGGCCCGGCCGGAGAGGGGGTCCCGGATGCAGCCGCCGATGCAGGTGGCCGCGCCGCCGAAGGGCTCGATCTCCGTGGGGTGGTTGTGGGTCTCGTTTTTGAACATCAG
>CAMXNV010000065.1 GCA_947245315.1 uncultured Oscillibacter sp.
GCGTTTGCGTCGTATTCAGTTTTCATTTATTCTTTCTCAATGCTGTGTGCTGGTGGCTGGGCTGGCAGGGTTCCGGGCGGCATATCAAGGCTCTTTCCCTCAAAAGTAGTAAATTGGTAGTAAATTCAGCTTGAAATCCTGCTTGTATGCCCGTAAATCAAGGCTTTTTTGAGATAATCAACCATTTTATACGAAAATCGCATAAAATGGAAGGAAGTCCGAGGGATGGAGGAATGGCTTTGAAAAAGAGAACACCAGGGGAGCGCCCGGTTTGGCGCATTTGGGTGGACCCGGAGCGGCGGCTGGTCTCCTTTCACGAGACCCCGGGGGGCCAGCTGCTGGAGTTTTACAGCTACGAGCTCTTTCAGAGCTGCATCGACGGGTACACCGTGCAGGGGTACCGATACCAATAAAAAAGGCCGCTTGGCTGTTGACAAACGAAAAAAACATGATATGATTGTGTCAACACGCTCCTAGAGGTGCGGATAGTCGACAACCAAATAGCTTGGCGTGGATAAGGACGAGTAACCCTTTTGCTCCCCCGCAGAGAGCCGCCGTTGGGTGCGAGGCGGCGGGGAGAGAGCGGCGAATATCACCTTGGAGCCTCCTGCTGAAAGACGACGCGACATTAGAATCCATTAAAAATCAGACCCGTCTGATTTTTATAGCGCCGGAGGCGCGTTGGATTCTTGTGAACCGCGCTGTCGTGCATAGCATGGCAGCCGCCATGAAAATGGTTCATTTTCATGGGATTGCGGGTCAGTAAGCAAGGACGTTTGGCGGGCGTTACACCGCCGGCCCGTGGCAGCGGGCGCTGAGGGGCCGTCTCCCGTGAGGGGGCGGCAAAAAGAGTGGTACCGCAGAGGCTTTCACCCCTGTCTCTTTTCGAAGAGACGGGGGTGTTTTTGTCGGCCCGCCCGGTGCGGAAAACGGGGAGGAGGCGTCATGGAAAAACGGGAGCGTCTCCAGGCCCTGGACGGCCTGCGGGCGGTCTTTGGAATGGGGATCGTGATCTACCACGCGGGCTCCGCCTTCGGCGCGCCCTTCTCCGGGGCGCTGGGGCCGGTGTATCAGTACGGCGGGTACTTCGGGAACTACTTCTTCTTTCTGCTCAGCGGCTTTTTAGCGAATTACCAAAAAGTGGAAACGGGAGAGGGACCTTTTTGGGGCTCCCTGCGGAAGCGGCTGCGGCGGGTGTATCCCGTTTACGCGCTGTCGAATCTGGCGATGATGGTCTTCGAGACGGGGGTGCTGTCCCTGGGGAGGACCTGCGCCACCTTCCTGATGGTGTCCACCGGCGGGGTCTTCCCGACGCCCTATAACTTCCCCGGCTGGTTCCTCTGCGTGCTACTGCTGTGCGGACTGGTTCATGAGGCCCTTCGCCGGCTGCCGGACCGGCGGCTCTGTTTGGCCCTGTGCGCCCTGCTGGCTCTGGGCGGGGCCGCGCTGGAGGGGCTGGACGGGAGCGTTCCCCTGCTGAGCCGGGTGTGCGGGGAGGGCTACCTGAATTACTTCCTGGGCGTGCTGCTGGCGGAATGGCTCCGGCGGCCCGGAGGGCCGGGGCGGAGGTTCTTCTGGGTCGTTCCAGGGGGCCTGGGCGCCTTGGGCGTCCTGCTGGGGGCGGAAGGGCTACCGGGGGACTTCCGGTGGTGGATCACCGCTTTCTGCGCCGGGTTGATCCCGGCGGTGCTGGGGAACCGGAGGCTGGAGCGCTGGCTGTCCCTGCCGGGGCTCACGGATTTGGGGCGGTGCGGCCTGTCCCTGCTGCTGTGGCACATCCCCCTGTGCCGCCTCTGGGTGAGGACGGCGGGGCGGGTGCTGGTTCCATCCGTCAGCTTTGGATTGTATTTGACTGCTGTGGTAGTCGCGGCGCTTCTGTCCCGCCGCTATTTGGAGGAGGGCCTCCGGCGGCTCGGGAGAGCTTGAGAGGGGAGGAGTCATGGGTTCCGTTCAGATCGTGTTTCAGGACACGCCGGAGAGGTTCCGGCCCCTGGCCGAAGAGATTGTGCCGCCGCTGGTGGAGCTGCTCCGGGGGCTCTGCGCCCTGGAGGAAAAATTTTACGCCCGGGACCGGAAGCAGAAGGCGGCGCGCCCCGGCGGCATTTACTCCACCCAGGCCCATCCCAACAGCCAGAGCCTGTGGGAGCACTACCGGGAGGCCTACAGGGCCCTGCTGGACCCCCACTGTACGGAGAAGCTTTTGAGCAGACGCCGGGACTGCTGCCAGAGCATGGGAGACCCGGCGGACTTCGCCTGTCTGAAAGGGGAGGCGAAGGTCCTCTTCACCATGAAGAGCGGGGGCAAGGCCGTGGCCGTGGTCCGGGCCTACGACGGTTTCGGCAGCGACTGCCGCTTTGAGCTGAAACCCGAGGGAGGCCGGTGGAAGATTGACAAGGTGTCTCACAACACCTGCGGCGGCGGGCCCTGGCGGACGGATTTCTATTTTTAGAGGGGTTCTGAAAAGAGGAGGCTTCTATGTCGATGGAAGTGAAAACGGTGATGCAGGACACGCCGGAGAAGTTCCGGCCCCTGGCCGGGGAGATCGTGCCGCCCCGATGTACGGAGAAGGTGCTGAAATGGGGGGTGCCAGGCTCCCGGGGGAATGGCCTGGTCTGGGGACCAGGCCCCACAGGGTGTTCTACCGATAGAAGGGGGTGTGGGGCCCGGTCCCTAGACCGGGCCATTTCCTCCGTAACCATGGCAGTCTCAGAGATACGGGAGGGGACAGAGCCCTCTACAATCAATCTTGCGGCTAAGGCCCGCCGGGAGAGCTGGAGCGTGGAGCATACTATATAATCAGGAGACGCTTATGGATCAGGAAGCATTGGCCAGGCTGGAGGCCGCCCTGGAGGCGGGCCCCTGCGAGAGTCCCTGTCCCCGCTGCGGGGAAAAGCAATGGTATTCCCGGAGGTACGACGCCTTTTTCTGCCCCCGCTGCGACGCCTGGGCCGAGGAGGCCTGTGAGGACCCCCATTGCGAATACTGCGCCGGGCGGCCGGAGCGGCCCTCCCTGGCGCTTGATATAGAGTAAAAGAAAATACGATTTGTAATATTGTAAAGGAGTAATACAAAATGGACTACAACAAAACCATCAATCTGCCGAAGACGGACTTCCCCATGCGGGCGGGGCTGCCCAAGCGGGAGCCGGAGATGCTGAAACGCTGGGAGGCGGAGGACATCTACCACGAGCTCCTCAAGAAGAACGAGGGCAAGCCCCTCTTCAACCTCCACGACGGCCCTCCGTTCTCCAATGGGTCCATCCACATGGGAACGGCCATGAACAAGGCCATCAAGGACATCATCACCCGGTCCTATGCCATGCGGGGCTATTACACCCCCTACATCCCCGGCTGGGACAACCACGGAATGCCCATCGAGTCCGCCATCATCAAGCAGAACAAGCTGGACCACAAGGCCATGAGCATCCCCGAGTTCCGCTCCGCCTGCCACGACTTCGCCCAGCACTACGTGGGCGTGCAGATGGGCGCATTCAAGCGCATCGGCGTGGTGGGCGACTGGGAGCACCCCTATCTCACCATGGACCCCGGCTTTGAGGCCGAGGAGGTGAAGGTCTTCGGGGAGATGTACAAGAAGGGGTATATCTACAAGGGCTCCAAGCCCGTGTACTGGTGCCCCCACGACGAGACCGCCCTGGCGGAGGCCGAGATCGAGTACAAGGACGACCCCTGTACCACGGTCTATGTGAAGTTCCCCATGCACGACGACCAGGGGAAGCTGGGCGCCTATGACAAGAGCCGGATGTTCTTCCTCATCTGGACCACCACCATCTGGACCCTCCCCGGCAACCTGGCC
Source organism: uncultured Oscillibacter sp. (assembly GCA_947245315.1). Lineage (GTDB taxonomy): Bacteria > Bacillota > Clostridia > Oscillospirales > Oscillospiraceae > Oscillibacter. The sequence goes on from CAMXNV010000065.1 coordinate 3,814, forward strand.
ATCGCCATGCACCCGGAGGAGAGCTATGCCCTGGTGAAGGTCCCTACCGGCGACATCTTCATCCTGGCGGAGGCCCTGGCGGAGAAGGTCATGGGCATCGGCGGGTATGAGAGCTACGAGATTCTGGAGACCCACCCCGGCGCGTTCTACGAGAACATGCTGGCCCACCATCCCTTCATGGACAAGACCAGCCAGTTGATCCTGGCGGACTACGTCACCATGGACTCCGGCACGGGCTGCGTCCACACGGCCCCGGGCTTCGGCGCGGACGACTATAACTCCTGCCTGAAATACAATATCGAGGTCGTGGTCCCGGTGGACGACCAGGGAAAACACACGGACTATGCTGGGAAGTACGCCGGGATGAGCACCGACGAGTCCAACCCGGTGATCCTGGCGGACATGAAGGAGAGCGGCATGCTCTTCGCCTCCGAGGAGATCGTCCACAGCTACCCCCACTGCTGGCGCTGCCAGACCCCCATCATCTTCCGGGTGACCCCCCAGTGGTTCTGCTCCGTGGATGCCTTTAAGGACGAGGCCTGCGCCGCGGCGGACGAGGTCCGCTGGGTGCCCAAGTGGGGCATTGACCGGATGAAGTCCATGATCCGGGAGCGGGCGGACTGGTGCATCAGCCGCCAGCGCCGCTGGGGCCTGCCCATCCCCGTGGTGTACTGCAAGGACTGCGGCCGCCCCGTGGTGACCGAGGAGACCATCAGCGCCATCTCCGATCTCTTCGCCGCCGAGGGCTCCAACGCCTGGTTCGCCAAGGAGGCGGAGGAGATTCTGCCCCAGGGCTTCGCCTGCCCCCACTGCGGGTCCAAGGCGGGCTTCGAGAAGGAGACGGACACCCTGGACGGCTGGTTCGACTCCGGCTCCACCCACTACGCCGCCATGAAGAAGGACCAGGGCTTCTGGCCCGCCACCATGTATATGGAGGGCCTGGACCAGTATCGCGGCTGGTTCCAGAGCTCCCTGCTCACCGCCGTGGGCGCCTTCGGCAAGGGCGCGCCCTTTAAAGAGTGCGTCACCCACGGCTGGACCGTGGACGGCGAGGGCAAGGCCATGCACAAATCCCTGGGGAACGGCATGGACCCCGCCGAGGTCATCGAGAAGTACGGCGCGGACCTGCTCCGCCTCTGGGCGGCCAACACGGACTATCACGCCGACGTCCGCTGTTCCCACGAGATCTTCAAGCAGCTCTCCCAGAACTACCTGAAGTTCCGGAACACCGCCCGGTACTGCCTGGGGAACCTGGACGGCTTCGACCCCAACCGGCTTGTGAAGCCGGAGGAGATGCTGCCCCTGGACCGCTGGGCCGTGACCAAGCTGAACGCCCTGATGGAGCGCTGCTTCGCCGCCTATGACGAGTACGAGTTCCTGGTGGTGACCCACGCCGTCAACGACTTCTGCGTGGTGGACATGTCCAACTTCTACCTGGACGTCATCAAGGACCGGCTGTACTGCGACGAGAAGGAGGGCCTGGCCCGCCGGAGCGCCCAGACCGCCCTCTACCTGATTCTGGATACCATGACCCGGATCATGGCCCCGGTGCTGTGCTTCACCTGCGACGAGATCTGGCAGGCCATGGCCCACCGGGAGGGGGACGACGGGCGGAACGTCCTGTTCAATGAGATGCACAAGCCCTTCGCGGACTACGCCCTGGACGCCGCCGCCATGGAGCGCTGGGCCGTCATCGAGGCCCTCCGGGACAAGGTGAACGCCGCCCTGGAGACCGCCCGGGCCGAGAAGAAGATCGGCAAGAGCCTGGAGGCCGCCGTGACGGTGACCGTCCCCGAGGCGGAGCGCTGGCTGGCGGAGGAGAAGAATCTGGCGGATCTGCTGATCGTCTCCCAGGCCGCCGTGAAGACCGGGGCGGAGGCCGCCGTGGAGGTGGCCAAGGCCCAGGGCGGAAAGTGCGAGCGCTGCTGGAAGGTGCTGCCCAGCGTGGGGAGCGATGCTGAGCATCCCACCCTGTGCCCCCGCTGCGCGGCGGCGGTGAGGAAGCTGCCGCAGTTCTGATTTGGAATAGACGAAAGCCCCGCCGGGAGGCGGGGCTTTTGGCGTTCGGGAGATTGTGAGATTTTTATTGGGGAATTCATTCGGGCGCCGGGACTGCGGCGGGGCCGAAGAAGCGGGCGGGGACAGAGCCCCGCCCCTACATGCCGCCTTCGGTATCCTCCTCCATATAAAGGCGCAGAACCCCGTCCTCCAAGACATAGGGGCCCAGGGGGTTTCCGTCCTCGCTGAACAGGGGCTTGCCCTCCCGGTCCGCCGGAATGTAACCCTTTCCCGGGACCATGACCGCGCCCAGCGGGGCATCGGGGCCCGCCGTCAGGAAGTAGCGCCAGTACTGCCCCTCGGAGTCCCGGTCGTAGAAGGACCAGCCGGTGTCGCCGTGGTTGTAGAACTCCCAGGCCTCTCCCTGGCCGTCGCCGTCCAGGTCCGTTACCTCGGCTTCCTGACTGCTGCCCACGTCGAAGAGAAATTCCGCCCCCTCCGGCGTGGCGGCGAAGTACCAGCTGTGTACTGCCGCCGCGCCTCTGACAAGGGAAATCTGCCAGCCCTCCTGACCCAGAATGTCCGGCACCCGCTCCGCCACGTCCAGGCCGTTTCTCACATAATGGTTGTAGCCATCCAGCAGTCCCAGGACCCTCCACTCCGTCTCCGGCGTCCGGGTGAGAGCATACACGTCGTAAAAGACGACGGGAGGGTCGTACTGCACCTCCGCGGTGACCCGGCGAATCTCTAGCTCCGCGCCGGAGTCCAGTCTGTCGCTGTATACCACGTCCTCCGAGGCCAGGGCCGCCGCCGGGCCTCCCTCCTCCAGGGCTGGAACTTCCTCCTCGCTGGCCTCCAGGGGGATGACCAGGGGAAGCCCGTCCGGCGAGAGCGCTTCCGCCGGGGGTTCTTCCTCCGGGATTTCCGTCTGAGACGCGGCGGGAAGGGATTCCTCTGCCCGGGGCGGGTCCTCCGGCTCCGGGGCGGCCTTCTCCGGGGAACAGCCGGGAATCAACACCAGCGCTGCCAGGGCGCAGAGGCCCAGCCGAAGAAGGGGCCGCCTCCGCAGACGCCGGGGCTCAGTCATTGTGGTGCTCCGCGTAAAAGGCCTCGTAGTCCCGGAGCATCTCCGCCAGGAGGTTCGGCGTGTCCAGCCCGTAGGGGCAGCGGCTCTTGCAGACGTTGCAGTGGATGCAGTCCTCGATCTTATGCATCTTGGCCCGCCACTCGTCGGTCAGGAAGGGCTGATAGGGGGAGCGGCGCAGCAGGGCGGACATCCGGGCCGCCTGGGGGATGTCGATCCCGGCGGCGCAGGGGAGGCAGTACCCGCAGGCCCGGCAGAAGCTCCCCGCCAGGTCCTTCCGGTCCGCCTCAATAACGGCCCGGAGCTCCGGGGTGAGCCGGGGGTTCCGCTCGCTGAGCTCCAGCCACTGGTCCAGCTCCTCCTCCCGCTGGATGCCCCAGATGGGCACCACGTTGGGGTACTCCCGCATAAAGGCGTAACAGGCCTCGGCGTTGTTCAGCAGGCCGCCGGAGAGGCCCTTCATGGCGATGTACCCCATATCGGCCTTGGCGCAGTCCTCCACCAGGCCCAGCTCCTTGTCGGTGGTCAGGTAGCAGAAGGGGAATTGCAGGGTCTCGAAGTTCCCGGAGGCGATGGCCTCCTGGGCCACGTAAAGCCGGTGGTTTGTAATGCCGATGTGCCGGATGTAGCCCTTTTGCTTCATCTCCAGGGCGGCGGCGAAGGGCCCGTCGGGGTCCTCAATGTCCGGCAGTGCGGCGGGGTTGTGGAACTGGAAGAGATCAATGTAGTCCGTCCGCAGGGCGCGGAGGCTCTGCTCAATGTGGCTGAGAACCGTCTTCTTGTCCTTGCCGCCGCTCTTGGTGGAGATGACCACCTTTTGCCGGACGCCCTCCAGGGCCTCGCCCAGCTTTTCCTCGCTGTCCGTGTAGGCGTTGGCGGTGTCAAAGTAGTTGATCCCGCCCTCCGCGGCCCGGCGGACCAGCCTGACGGCCTCGTCCCGGGAAATCCGCTGAATGGGCAGGGCGCCGAAGGCCGTCTTGGTCACCATCAGCTCCGTGCGGCCCAGTCTGACTTTTTCCATAAGATTCTCCTCTTTTAAAAATGGGGGCCGGTTTCCCGGCCCCGCAGGTTTCACTGTTTTTCTTTGGGTTTGTACTGCTCTTCTCCAGTCTCTACCCAGAGGATGAAATCGTTGATTGCCTTTTCATCCCATCCGGCAGCACGCAGGCCAAGAATAATCCGGGAGCTTTCTGACATATTCACTTCATTACCTCCTTTTCTTAGCGCAATCTGGTTCTTAAAAATCCGGGCCGCAGCTGTTGGTGAGGGCCTCCAGAATCTGGTAGCGGTCCATCTGGAAGGTCTTGGTCATGGCCAGGGCCTCCTCCATGTCCATGTCGGTGAGGCGGCCGTCCAGGATGCTGATGATCCGGTTGCCCGCGCCCTCGGCGAGGACCTTCACCGCCTCGTAGCCCATGCGGCTGGCGGTCTCCCGGTCCCGGGCGCTGGGGGAACCGCCCCGCTGGATGTGCCCCAGGACGGTGACCCGGGGATCGATGCCCAGCTCGTCGTGGATGCGCTGGCTGATCTCGATGGCGCTGCCCGCGCCCTCGGCCACGACGACCATGTAGTGGGTGGTCCCCGCCAGGCGGGCCCGGCGGATCTTCTCCACGATGTCCCGCTCAAAGTCCGGCTCCCGCTCGGGGATCAGTACGGCGGTGGCGCCCACGGAGATGCCCACGTAGAGGGCCAGGTAGCCCGCGTGGCGGCCCATGACCTCCACCACGGAGCAGCGCTCGTGGGACTGCATGGTGTCCCGGAGCTTGTCGATGCATTCGATAGCCGTGTTGCAAGCTGAGTCAAAGCCTATGGTATAGTGGGAGCACCCGATGTCGTTGTCGATGGTGGCCGGGATGCCCACCACCCGGAGGCTCATGCCGTCCTTGGCGGCCTGGCGGGAGATGGCCAGGGCCCCCCGGAAGGTGCCGTCGCCGCCGATGGCCACGATGCCGTCCAGCCCCAGCAGGCGGCAGGTGGCCAGGGCCTTGGCCCGGCCCGCCTCCTCCATAAACTCCAGGCTCCGGGCGGTGTAGAGCATGGTGCCGCCCTTGTTGATGATGTGGCTGACGCTGGAGGAGGTCAGGGGGACGAAGTCGCTGGTGATGAGCCCGTTCCAGCCCCGGCGGATGCCGATGCAGCCGATGCCCCGGGCGATGGAGGCCCGGACCACGGCCCGGACCGCCGCGTTCATGCCCGGCGCGTCGCCGCCGCTGGTAAGTACACCGATTCGCTTTACATGCTTTTCCATAGAGAGACCTCCTATCGTTTTTCCATCGGCCGGAGCCGGTTTTTTCCTGTATATCATGATACCGCCAAGGAGGCCGGATGTCAAGCGGGGGTTGGGCCCGGGAGAGGGCGGGACGCGCATTTTATGAGGGAACACCCTGTAGGGGCGGGGCTCTGCGCCGCTCTTAGTGGCTTTGCCGCTTAGAGCGGCGGCGTCCCCCTTGCGGGGGCTGTCCCCGCCCGCTTCTCCGGGACTGCCGAGGTTCCAGGGGATGGCCGGTCTGGGGACCGGCCCCACACTTCTTCTATCGGTAGAACGCCCTGTGGGGCCTGGTCCCCAGACCAGGCCATTTCCCGGAACCTCAGAGCTTTCTATAGAAGGGCGGACACATAGGTCCGCCCCTACAGGATGAAAGCCTTCGTAAAGAAGGGCGGGTCCATAGGACCCGCCCTTTGGTGGGATACCGGATGAAGAGAGGGCTTTCCGCCGCGCGGAGGAAGGGGCCCTCAGCCCCAGAGGGCGGAGAGCATGGGGATGACCTGCTTCTTCCGGGACATGATCTTGGGCAGGAAGGCGCAGTTCTCCGTGCCCTTGATGTTGAAGGCCTGGCGGATGGTGTCCTCGTCGCCGGTGAAGAGGAGCTGGGTGCCCTCCAGCAGCACGTCGGTGATCATCAGCACCACCGTGTTCAGCCCCCGCTTCTCCAGGGTGGAGGCCATGATCTCCAGGAACTCCCCCTTCCGGTCCAGGAGCCGGGCGGAGTCCATGGTGGTGATCTGGCTGACGGCCAGGTTGTGCCCGGCGATGTGGAATTCTTTATAGTCCGTTTTTAACATGGCCTCGGCGGTCTTGTCGTCCCCGCAGCTGGCGGAGAAGATGGCCTTCCCCAGGTCCTCCAGCTTGACGTTGGCGATCCGGGCCATGCGGTTGGCGATGTCGATGTCCCGCTGGGTGCAGGTGGGGGACTTGAACATCACCGTGTCGGAGACGATGGCCGCCGCCATGAGGCCCGCCATGTTGGACGTGGGCATCAGGCCCTTTTCCTGGTACATCTCCGCCACAATGGTGTTGGTGCTCCCCACGGCCTCGTTCCGGACGTGGATGGGGTTCTTGGTCTCGATGTCCGCCAGGCGGTGGTGGTCGATGATCTCCAGAATCTCCGCCTGGTCCA